>CAKZKB010000427.1 GCA_937121005.1 uncultured cyanobacterium
TGGGGTCTAAATTTTGCGAAAAGTTGGGGGTGTAGATTTTCTTCCCCCCAAACTTGCGAAAAGTCAGGGGCGTAGATTTTCTTCCCCCTGAACTTTTCAAGACTCAAGACGAATTTTTAATTTTTAATTTTTAATTCCGCGAAGCGGTTGACCTCTTTAGTTTCCGTAGTAATTTCGGAACTAGGTAAGCAGCCAAGGCAAAAACCAAACCAACGATAATACTAAAGGCAAATTTGGCTCCAGAAAAAGAGAAGTCTTTGAGGTTAGAGGGCGGTGATGGTTGGGTTTCTTGCGGGAGAGCGGCGATCGCGATCGAGGCTGCCCCAATTCCGACGCTGGCGACGGCGATCGTCTGGTTGAGAGTGCGCTCGTTTTTGGTATGCTCGACTTTGATGATGTTTTCGATGGTGTCGATGAAGTCTTCTAGGGACGATCGTCCGAATAGCAACGCACGCTCGTCGGTACTGTTTTGGCGCATATACTGCCTAGCAGAGCGGCTAAATCGGGCCAGCATCTCTAAGTTAGAATTATTATCGCGATCGCTCATTTTGTCAAGGCGCTGGCGATAGTTGTCCGCATTGATTTCTAGGGTAAAGCGGGACTGTTGCAGTGCGCTTTGTTGGCGATCGTAGTCGTAGGCAAGTTGGAGGGCGCTGGCGAGATCGGTTTGCAATTGGTTGAGGTTGGCGCGATCGCTGCTGAGGCGATCGGGCAGGCGATCGACCAGTTTTTGAATCTCGTATCCCAACTGCTTGGAGTCGTGTTTGATGAGGCGTGTTTGCTCGTAGATCCATAATATTTTATGACGAAAGTGCAGCAACCGCATCAGATCGCGATAGAGATATTGAATCTCATCTTGGCGTTTGTCGTCGGGATAGTCAAAATCAAACAAGCAGACGATCGCGTGGAAGTGATGGTTTTTGCCATCTGGAGTCGTATCGGGTTTCTCCAGTTCGTATAGCGTCGCACCACAGAGTCGCCCCTTGCCTTTTAAGTCTCGCTTCCAGTTTGGGGTTTTCGTTAATTTTAGCCCTTCGTAGCAGTCTTTGGCAACAGCATCCACGCCGGGATTGTGGCGATCGAGTTGCCCGACAAACAGCCAACTTTGCCCGACGGTTCCCCATTTTTCCCCGCAGCGCGATCGGATCTCCGTTGCGAGATCTTCTAGCTGTTGCAGTTGCGATATTTTCTCCCATTGCGGATCGTTGAGTTTTCCCGAACAGTCGATCTGCAAGCCGTAAGTGTCGCCCAGTTTGACAGGATAATAGTAGCCGTTATCCAACGGCGGTGCAAGTTTTTGAATGTGAGGGTAGGGATCGATGAGTTGAACGTAGTCGGAGAGTTCGTCTTCTTTCGATCGCTGGGCTGATAAAATTGCTTCGATGGTTTTCTCATCGCCATAAATTCGTCGCCAAAACTGACGGCGATTTTCCGCGATCGCCGCTTCGCTTTGCCCGAAACTGTCGCGCAAATCGTATAAAAATAAATCCAGCGCCGGATCGAGAATTGTATAAGATAAACTCATGCTTTTAGGAAGAAACAGCGCTCTAGGATTTGCGAGACAGCAAGGCTTTAATCGCTTGGATGGGATGGGGATCGAACAGCACTTGTCGCAAGGAGGGGATGTTAGTTTCGGTTTCGATCGTCTTGCAAGCTGCCTCCATTTCTGCTAAGGTGGATGGAGCTAAAAAAGTGATGTTTTCCTGTTCGCCAGCACTGTCGTCGTCAACGACATTGGCAGCCAGATTGTCTAACCCCATTTTGCGTTCGGCAGATGTTGATGTCAACCACTGGCGGGCTTGTTTGTAAGGGATTTTTAGGGTTGGGGTATTGAGGGCGAAGCGATGCAGTTCAATGGCGCGATCGTCGAAATTGTCCCCAATTTCATCGAGTTTTGCTTTGACGATCGCTTCGATTTCGGCTTGTTGTGCTTCCGGTAAAGCACTCTGTTGGTAGAGGGCGATGGAGAAGGCTTTGAGGACGAGCGTGTCAGAATCTTTCATGGTAAAATTAGGAGGATAAGTTTAGGTAGGGTGGGCAATGCCCACCCTAAAAATTGTTAGGTAAGTCGCCAAATTGTTCTCGGTAGCGAGCAAGTTGCGCTTCTATAGCCTCGGCTCGTTTGCGTTCGAGTTCAGCCCGTTCTCGCTCGATACGAACTTGTTCTTCTGCTTCCATGCGTTGGCGATTTTCATTTTTTAGTGCGGCTGATAGTTCCTCTGGGACGAGTAATTTTTCGCCCGTGTCTTCTCGATAAAAACCGATGAGTTTGTCTTCGACTTGCAACCGCAATTGTAGCGGTTGGCTGCGAGAATCGGTAATTGGGATGTAGGTTCCTCCTTGCAGTCGGTAGCCGCGCAACTTCTCTTCGATCCACTCTCCTTTAGGATCGAACAACCAATATTCTAGCACGTCTAAGTTTTGATACAGGTCTTTTTTGCGCGTGATATCCTCTTCTCGCGTTCCCGGAGAAGTCATCTCGAAAATCACTTGCGGGGTTTGCCCTTCTTCCCAGATTTTGTAGTTGTCTCGTCCGCCGAGTTCGACATCAAAAATGACCATCACATCGGGGGCGACTCGCAATTTTGGGAATCCGCAAGCGTAGTACATAAATTGATTGCCTAAAACAGTGGCACGACGATCGCTTAAATACTGTTTCAGGACTTCTAAAGTTGTCAAGAGGGCATACAGATGGTCGTAACTTTCGGCCACGGGTTCTCCGTCAGAACTGGGGTAAAAGATGGTATCGGTGGGGGCGATCGCGTTTTTTGGCATGGTTTTAATCTCCTTTTTTGGTGGGCATTGCCCACCCTACTTTTTATACACCAGACACGGTAAAGGCTGCCCAAAAATAGGGATGGGAATAGGGACGATCGCCCTCTAGTTTCGAGAGGCGATCGCGTTCGTCTTCGAGTATCAAACCTAAAGAACCGGGCAACAGTGGCTCGTTTTGTTCGCACCAGTTTATTAAGTCTTGGCGGGTGGCATTTTGCAGCCAAGTTTGTGCGGTTTTGAGGGCGATCGCGGGTGGATTCTCTTGCAGTTGGCGATAAAACTCCACCATCAATATAGCGCTAGCGGCTGATTCTACCGTCCACAAGGTACTAATGGTAAAGCGAACGCCAGCACTTAAAAAGGCGCTGCTGAGTCCTACAAATTCGGTGGTGATGGTTTGGTTTCCGGTGACAGCGGTTTCGCAAGCAGCCAGAGAGACGATTTTGTAACTGCTTAAATCTAGGTTAACGATATCGTAGAGAGTGAAGCGATCGTCCTCATTCAAAAACAGGCAAGAATTGGCGGGATCGTTGTTGTTATACCAACCATGTCCGCAAAAATGAAATCCGTTTCGGGGTTGGACGATCGCATTTTCTGACAACACTGCTACGCTTTCGATCGGGCGAATGCCATTCGCCCCTACATCTGTTTTCTCCTCTGTTGCATGAATTTCAGAACTGCGTATAAGTTCGATCGCGATCGCGTCTTTAGTGATTTTCTTGTCGGTATTGTTGTCTTCCAAGCGCAGTACGTCGCTGTTGTTTTCGCGGGCGATCGCTTCGATTAAAGCCGCTTCGACTTCGGCAAAGGGAAGCCCTGCGAGGGCTTTTTTAACGTTGCCAAATTCGGGTTTGGCTTTGGGATTTTCGGCCAGTAGTAGGCGGTCGATCGCGTTCCAGGGTTGGCGCTGTTGTTGCAGTCCGAAGGAGATACTAGGAAGATAGGTACAAGCAAAGTCGCCGAAGAAGTAATGCAAGGGAAAACGATGCAGATCCCGATGCGGAACCAAAATCAAATTGTAGGGGCGAACGGCGTTCGCCCGATCGCCATTTTCGGCGTTCGCCCGATCGCCATTTTCGGCGTTCGCCCGATCGCCATTTTCGGTATTCTCCCGATCGCCATTTTCGGTATTCTCCCGATCGCGATCGTCGGTTTGAACGATATTCTCTCGATCGCGATCGCCCAAGCAATCTAAAATAGCATTGATGTTGAGAATTTCGCCCAGACGTTGTAGGTTTGCCTCCATTTCCACTCGCCAGGGATGGATTTTGCTGGCGTTGCTGTCTTTGGTGGCGTAGTCGTCGTATTGTTCGTTCCAGTCACTCAGCCACTTTTCCCAGTCGAGAAGTTGCGAAAGGCGATCGTTTTCACCCTCACTCGCTTCGTCACCAGAGGAGGACGAAATGACGATCGCCGGACGATCGCAAAATAACACGAATGTCGTCAGCGCCGCCGGACTGACGTGCCAATAGATCGCGGCGGTATTCGAGTCGAGGAGATCTCCAAACAACCCATTTTGAATTTTGAATTTTGAATTTTGAATTGTTGGGCTCTGACTCGTGTAAGATGGAGGCGGAGCCTCCTCAGTTCGTAGCGCCCCAGAGGGACGCGACGAGGGATCGAGATCCGGGAGTAGCCACGTCAAACAGGCATTTTTCCCCGCCTCCGCCAATTCCCAAGCGGCTTCGCAGTCACCAGAAGCCACAGCCAAATCGACGCTATACTGCTGAAAACTGACAAACTTGAGGGCGAGTCGCTGTTTCACCGCCTCACTAGGGGTATTCGCTAGCAACCGCCGCAACACCTCCGAACCCCGCCGCCGCATTTCCGCCGCTTGTTCCGGTTCCCCCAGTGCCAGCAACACTTTAATCAGGTCTTGCAATACTTCTATGTGACGTTGGGGAAAGGCTGTTTCCGTGAGGGTTTTGAGGGCATTGTTGTAACTCGCGAAGGCTTTTTGGCAGTAGGAACGGCGACGAATATCGTAGCGCCCGCGAAAATAATGCGCCCGTCCGATATAATGATGTAACAGTCCCCAACCTTCCGGGTGCGTGTCTTGATGGCAATATTTCAACCCTTCCTCGTAGCTGTTTAACTTGCCTTCGTAACCGGGAATGTTGAGGTGGGGATGTTGCAATATTAAAGTCGTGGGCATGGAAACCGGATGGGGTAAATTGCCCATTGTAATACCCCGATTTATCCAGGCTTGGTGTAAGTCCGGTTTAATTTCTAGGGCTTTATCGTAAGAGGCGATCGCTTCCTCATTCCGTCCCAAATTGTCTAGGGAAATCCCCCGGTTGTACCAGGCTTGGTGGTCGTCCGGTTTGAATTCTACGGCGCGATCGTAAGAGGCGATCGCTTCCTCGTACCGTCCCAATTTGGCTAGGGAAACCCCCCGGTTTGACCAGGCTTCGTGTTTGTCCGGTTTGATGTCTACGGCGCGATCGTAAGAGGCGATCGCTTCCTCGTAGCGTCCCAATTTGGCTAGGGCAAGCCCCCGTCCGTACCAGGCTTCGTGGTAGTCCGGTTTGATGTCTAGGGCTTTATCGCAGCAAGATAGCGCCCCAACAAAATCACTATTATTGTACAGTTCTCTTCCTCGCTTCAGCCACGCTTCGGGATCGCTTTCATCTTCTCCTTCCGGTAACTTTACCTCACTGCTTTCCCGTTCCTGCTGCGCCCGTTTCTGCAACTCCCCCAGCGTCATCGTATCGCCGCGCTGCAACGGCTTCCCTTGCCCTAACAAGTCTTCTACATTACCTGCGTCTTCCCCATTTTTAATTTTTAATTTTGAATTTTGAATTGTTTCTTCATATTCCCAAACCTCCCAAATTATCTCGCGATCGCGCATTTCCCGCCCGATCCGCGTCGCCAGTTCCGCCAATGTGGTTTGCCCTTCGCTGTCGTCATTTTCTGCTAAAATATCCCCTAACCGGAGTAGGGCTTTCGCCGTTGTTTGGTCGGGTTCTTCCACTGCTAACAATCGTTCCCCGTACCCTGGCAACCACTCGCACCACTGCGCCACCGACACTCGCGCCTCAAAGTCGCGCAAAAATGCCAAAACCGCCGCCTTTCCGTTGGCTGTTTTCTGCAACAACAGCTTAAACGTCGGTTCGTACTCCTCCGGTGCTAAGGGCGACAATTCGCGATCGAGTAACTTGCGGCCGTATTCTGTAGATAAGTTGGCGATTTCCTCGCCTTCCGACTCCCCTCTCCCGTTGGGAGAGGGGTTGGGGGTGAGGGCACTGACACGATCGCCATATGCTGGAGGCGGAGCCTCCTCAGTCCGTAGCGCCCCAGAGGGACGCGACGAGAGTAAGATCGTCCCCAAATGTACCATCCGTTGCGCCAATTCCCGGTTCGGTGCCGGGGAACTCAGCAATTTGTCGCCAAACCGCCGCAACCAGGACTTAAAAAACTTGTCTTCGAGGCGATCGTCCCACTGTTCGAGGAACTGCGATCGCGTCCACCCCTCGTCAGCACGCTCTAGTAGCTTAAAATACAAGCGTTCGTAACCCGCATCGCTAAGCGGGTCGATCGCGGGGGGTGGGGGCAATTCCGGGCGATCGCGGTTGAAAAGTTGTCGCAAGCGCTGACAAATACTGTCCATTGTCTTGGTGCGGTGGCGTTGCTACAATTGTACCCGATTATCAATTAAAAATTAAAAATTAAAAATTAAAAATTAAAAATTAAAAATGGGTTGAGGGCGTTGTCAGCATTCAGGTGTCCGATTTTGTCCGTTGTGGGAAAGGGCGACGCATTCACCATCAATATTTGTAACAAGTTTGTTCATTTTTCGGTGTGAATGCGTAGCCCCTACGAGGTCAATTGGTGCTAGCGCGATCGCGGGTCAGACTGTTGCTTGCACCACTCGATCTCAACGATAATCTTGTCGAACTGAGCAATAACTTCATCCATCTGGGTAAAGGTTTCTTGCCACATTTGGGCGTGGCGTTTGCGAGTTTCGCGATCGGGGATTTTTAGATTCTGACTCATGGGTTGTCATTATTTTCCACATTGTCAATCGCCGCAATGCGATCGCGAATCGCCTTCTCCATAATTTTAATGTTCTCCTCAATGGGAACCCCATCGGCGGTACAGGGAGGGGGATAGAATGTAGCTTCTTCGTCAGGCGATCGGCGAGAAATCAAAGCGGTAACAGCTTCATCATCTTCACGATGAGAGAGAACATAAGCTGTCAATTCTTTAGTTGTCATTTGGTCGTAATTAGGTTTCATTGATA
>CAKZKB010000428.1 GCA_937121005.1 uncultured cyanobacterium
GGTCACTGGTCACTGAACACTGGTCACTGACTTCCCCCCAATCCCCTAATCCCCTAATCCCCCCTTCTCCTTGTCCCCCCTTCTCCTTGTCCCCCCCTCCCCTTGTCTCCCCCTCACCCCAATTCCCCAGTATTAAAAACGAGTTCGCGACAATCATGGCAGTCTTCGAGGGAACATTTACCGAGGGATCGGCGTATCGCTTCGCGATCGTCATTTCCCGCTTCAACGACCTAGTGACGGAAAAGCTGCTCTCGGGGGCCCGAGACTGTCTGAAACGTCACGGGGTCAACGTGGATCCGCAAGGATCGCAAGTCGATTATATTTGGGTTCCCGGCAGCTTCGAGATCCCGTTGGTCTGCCGCCAACTGGCCCTCGGCGGGCGCTACGATGCGATAATCTGTTTGGGGGCCGTGATTCGCGGCCAGACTCCCCATTTCGACTACGTGGCCGCCGAAGTCTCCAAAGGCGTGGCCGCCGCTTCTTTCCAAACCGGGATCCCCATTGTCTTTGGGGTGCTCACGGTGGATACGTTGCAACAGGCCCTCGAACGGGCTGGAATTAAGAGTAACCTGGGCTGGAGCTATGCTAACAACGCTCTCGAAATGGCCAGCCTGATGAACCGCTTTCGCGAAGGTGGGGCCATCCCCCAAAACGGGGTCGAGACCGTTCTTCCCGCGTCTGGCCGGGCCTTGGCTTCCCCGGACAGCGAGCGATCGATATAAATCTTTACGTTGAAGATAAAAAACGCTCGTAACCGACTTGGGACAAGGGTTTAGAGTGATTGTTATCTGGCTAACACGATCGCGATCGTTCCCCAGACGATTGACAGTCTCCAACCTTTGTACTGATAATCAGAGTTTGTGTAAACTTAACCCGCGAAGAGATCCTTGGCTAACGTTGTTGTTATCGGTGCCCAGTGGGGCGATGAAGGAAAAGGCAAAGTCACCGATTTGCTGAGCAAGTCCGCAGATATCGTCGTCCGCTACCAAGGGGGTGTCAATGCCGGACATACGGTGGTTGTTAAGGGGCAAACGTTTAAGCTCCACTTGATCCCTTCGGGGATTTTATATCCGGGAACCGAATGTATTATTGGTTCGGGAACGGTCATCGATCCGGAAGTATTGCTCGAGGAACTCGATCGCCTCGATGAGTTGGGGATCTCCTCGAAAAATCTGCTGATTTCCCAAACGGCTCACATCACCATGCCCTACCACCGCCTGATCGACAAGGCCTCAGAGGATCGGCGGGGCAGCCATCGCATCGGCACGACGGGACGGGGAATTGGCCCCACCTACGCCGACAAGTCCGAACGCACGGGCATTAGAATGTTGGATCTGCTCGATGCCAACGGATTGCGCGAAAGTATGCAGTGGACGATCGCGTATAAAAACGAAATTCTCGACAAGCTGTACAACTTGCCACCCTTGGACGCGGAAGCGGAGATCGATCGCTATCTCGGTTACGCCGATCGCCTGCGCCACCACGTCGTGGATGCCTCGTTAAAAATCTACGATGCGGTACGCAAGCGGCGCAATATTTTGTTTGAAGGGGCGCAAGGAACGCTGTTAGACCTGGATCACGGCACGTATCCCTACGTCACCTCGTCGAACCCGGTGGCCGGTGGTGCTTGCGTGGGTGCGGGCGTGGGGCCGACAATTATCGATCGCGTCATTGGTGTCGCGAAAGCCTACACGACGCGCGTGGGTGAAGGGCCGTTTCCGACGGAAATGCAAGACGGGATCGGTACAGTATTGTGCGATCGCGGGGCAGAATTTGGAACGACGACGGGACGACAGCGACGCTGCGGCTGGTTCGATGCGGTGATCGGTCGCTATGCAGTGCGGATCAACGGGATGGACTGCTTAGCCATTACCAAGCTCGATGTCCTCGATACCCTCGAAGAAATCAAGGTCTGCGTCGCCTACGAAATTGACGGCCAGCGTTGCCAAGATTTTCCCACCAATGCCCGCCAGTTCGCACGCTGCAAGCCGATTTACGAATCGTTATCGGGCTGGAAGCGATCGACTGAAGAGTGTCGATCGCTCGAGGATCTGCCGAAAGAAGCCCTCAACTATCTCAAGTTTTTGGCCGAACTGATGGAAGTCCCGATCGCGATCGTCTCTTTGGGGGCCAGTCGCGACCAAACCATTATCGTCGAAGATCCCATCCACGGCCCCAAACGGGCGTTACTCGATTCTAACGGTCAACCCGTGTCTAAATCCGCTTAGCCTGTCGGGTGGGCATCGCCCACCTTCCTGGGGGGGTGACAAGTAGGGCTGTAAGCTAGGCCAGTTGTGCGATTGAAGGA
>CAKZKB010000429.1 GCA_937121005.1 uncultured cyanobacterium
CGATCCGCAAATTTGTATCGCCATTCTCGATGGTTTGGTCGATACGAGCCATGCTTGCTTGCAAGGGGCAAACCTCGAGCGAATTTCAACTTTAGTGCGTGGCGAAGCCAGTGCCAAAGGGCAAATGTCCGCGCACGGTACGCAGATCGCCAGCATCATTTTTGGGCAACCCGGTAGCGAAATCGAAGGCATTGTCCCTCGCTGTCGGGGTCTGGTCGTTCCTATTTTTGCCGACGATCGTCGCCAAGTCTCCCAACTCGATCTCGCTCGAGCCATCAACCAAGCTGTCGAAGCCGGGGCGCATCTGATCAACATCAGTGGCGGCCAGCTTGCCGAAGCCGGACAAGCCGAACATCTCCTCGATCGCGCCGTGCGTTCTTGTCAAGAGAACAATATTGTCATCGTCGCCGCCGCCGGAAACGACGGTTGCAACTGTCTCCACGTCCCGGCCGCCCTGCCGGCCGTGCTGGCAGTGGGGGCCGCAGACGAGAATGGCAATCCTCTCGACTCGAGCAACTGGGGCGATCTGTACCGAACTCAGGGTATTATAGCCCCCGGAACCCAAATTTTGGCAGCCAAACCCGGCGGCGGCACGACGCGATCGACCGGAACCAGCTTTGCAACCGCGATCGTCACTGGAGTCGCCGCCCTGTTGCTGAGCCTGCAACGCCAACAGCAACAACAACTCGACCCGACCCGCATTCGCCAAGCGCTCCTCGATAGCGCCCTTCCCTGCGACGCGCCAGACAACAGCAATCCGCGCTGTTTGGCTGGCCGGCTCAACGTTTCCGGTGCAATCCAGTTACTTTCTTTAGGAGAACCCATGTCCGAAGAATTGCACAACATCGAACCCAGCGCCATCGATCCTTCCGGTTGCGGTTGCGGCGAAGTCGCACCCAACCGCGAAGAAGAAGAAGAACTGACGACCGTGCGTCCGGCGATCGCTGCCCCCGGCGAAAACGGCCCCCCGCAGTCGTCTCCAGGGGTTGTCCATCCCCTGCGATCGACCTCTCCCGGAGTCATGCCCAGCCAAGACACCGAACCCCAACCGCAACCCGCTCAACCTGCTGCTACTCCCGGTAGCGATTTGATTTATGCGTTGGGAACTCTCGGTTACGACTTTGGTAGCGAAGCGCGGCGCGACTCTTTCAAACAGTTGATGCCCGCTTATACGATTGAAAATACCCAAGTCCAAGTGCCATCGAATCCCTACGACGCTCGGCAAATGGTGGACTATTTGGGTAGCAATTTGTCTGAAGCCAAGTCGTTGATTTGGACGCTGAACTTAGAACTCACACCGATTTATGCTTTGAGGCCCGTCGGGCCGTTTGCGCGGGAAGTTTACGAAGTCTTTCAGCAGTTGCTCGATGGCCAGGTACAGGCAGAAAATGCCTCCGAGTATATCGAGCGCGTCAGCATTCCGGGGCGGTTGACGGGGCAGACAGTGCGCTTGTTTTCCGGTCAAGAAGTGCCGATCGTCGCCATTGAGAACACGCGGGGTGTTTACGGTTGGAACGTGAACGTTTTGCGCGATGAGGCGATCGCGGCCGTGCAAGCCCAACAGCAACAAGCTGATGCGGATGCCATCGGACAAGCGTTAAAGAATTTTCTCAATCGGGTGTACTACGATTTGCGAAATTTAGGGCAAACGTCTCAAGAACGGGCGCTCAATTTTGCGGCGACTAATGCCTTTCAGGTGGCTTCTACGTTTTCAGAAGCGGTGGCTGGCGGTTTGGAGTTCGATCGCGTTTCTGTCACCAAAAGCCCCTTCTGTCGCATGGATAGCGACTGCTGGGATGTAGTGCTGACGTTCTTTAACCCTCAGAACATTTTGCACGCCAACAAAACGTTCCGATTCACCATTGATGTCAGCGATACGATTCCCGTAACTTTGGGAGAAGTGCGCTCTTGGTCGAGTCGCAGTTAATGACAAGAGACAAGGGGCGATCGTCGTCCCTTGGATATTCTTTCAAACCTACCCTGGAGAAGTTCCATGAAACCTAAAAACTTGCTTCCCCGTTTAACCGCACCCGTTTCTCGGGGCGATTCTCAAGCGACGATCGGACGCTTGCAATTCAAAGCTGGCGTTTCCGGTAGCTACTTTAGTACGGGCAATTGTGCCTGGTCTTGCTATCAGTACCAAACTGTCGGCGACAGGCAAGTACAAATACCGGATACACTGTGCGTTCTTGAAAAATGTGCGGGTGACTACATTCTTAACAAAGTTCGTAACAGCACTGCCGACCCATATTACGTTCGCGCGATTGAAGACTTGAAATATAAAGGAGTCATTTAGTCTTGTTTTTTGGTAAGCATTCAGGTTAACGGTTGAGATCCCCCCTAGCACCCCGTGTAGAAACCCGGTTTCTCGCTTATAGCCGGACAAAATCCGAGTTTCTCCCTTCACCAAACCAGGGTTTCTCTGTACCACCTGAATGCTTGCGTTTTTGGACTTGACAAACGAGCGATTTACAGTTAACATATAACTCAACCGCTCGCGAGAGAATCCCCATGGTACTGCCCAAACAAACGCCTCCTCTCAAGCGACCGCACTTTATCCAGCCGTTTAGTGCTGTCGATGTGGAAAACGGCGATCCTGACGATTTGCTTGGCATTCGCATGGATTTGTTGCACGGAGCAAATTACAACGATCCGCCACCCTTTGACTACCGCCGAGTCAAGCAACAAAGTTCCATGTGCTGTCCCCGTTGCAGCTTGGAAGCGACGGGAATTGTGCGGCGATAGTTTCTCGATCCTTCATTGCTAACCGAGGAGAAAACGAATGAAGCGGAAGAATTTACGACCCCAATTGTGCGTTCCTGTCGAGCGAACCGCGATCGCGCAACCTATCAAGAACAATTATTTAGCCTCCAATGGGGCGATCGCACCCTCTCAGGGACAGTGGAGTTGGTTGGGAAATGTTGCCCGAGGCAGCACCACTGAAGCGGTCAATTATCTTTACCCTCGATACACTCAGTGTCGCTGCGAGAATATTTGGCCGACGGGAGAAGCGCACCCTCGGGCTTCTGAGGGGTACACCTATCAATATGCCACCACTTGCACTTGTTGGTAGGGAAGTAGTAGTTGCGCTCCCAACAGAAAATTCCGGTCTGTTTTTAGTAGAAAACTCGAGGTCGAGACAATGAAGACCAAAAACTTAAACCCCCAACTTTCCCATCCCATACGGCGATCGATACTGGAAACTGATGCTGTATCCAAAAAACTTGCTGAAGGAACGGGTGTTTTAGCTTCATCCTTCGTGCTGACGGATTGTCAGTTGGTCGATCGAAATAACTGGTGGTATCGCTGTACTTACTTTCACAATCCCGAACCTCGATGGCAACCCTTAAGACGGTTTGGCGAAGACGGAAACCGCTACTACCGCTCTTACTAAATGCTCATTATGCTGTCGAGCAATCCAGTTCTATAAGTATCCTGGCACAGTTTAGAAGCAACAGGACTTATGGCGATAGAGCTTTCGGTTGCAATATTAACTCTAAACAAGGCGCGATCGCGCCATCGAGACGAACCATGAATGGAAAAAGTCTGTTACCGAAATTAGCGGTTCCCGTCGAACGAACGGCGATCGGCGTTCCCTCAAAAGGCGATCGCGGCATTCGTGCGTCCCAGTGGTGGCAAACGTCCTATCAAACCCGTTACGGACGATCGACTCAACCTAACACTCGGCGATTGATTACCTCAATTGTCAACGCTCCAGTCGAATGCGATCCCAACCAAATTTACTGTACCTACGTTCATTGGGATCCGGTCACAGATTTACCCCGCAACGAGTGTATGTGCCAGACGACTTCAGGGGGAGTCTTGAGTCCGCAGGCAGCATTTTATACCCGATGGGTTCCTAGCGAAGAAGTCCCCAATTGGACAGCTAAAGGCTGGAAAGCCATAGACCAAACGGCCACGACTGGAGAATATCCTAAGCCTACGCCAGCGTATAACATTCCCCAGGCAACGCCTCACGATATGTTCGGAGTTCCGGCTGGAAATCGCCGTTATTGGTAGCGATCGCCGCAGCCACAAACGTTGTCAAGTTCCATTCGATTGAGCCAGGAGGTTCGCAGTCATGGCTAACGACAGCACTTCTACCAACTCTTCATTTTCCCTTGTTTTTAATGGGACAAGCGACTGCATCAAACTTCCGGTCGCTGCGTCTTTAGACTTGACATCGGATGCGTTCGCGTCTTTTACTGTGGAAGCCTGGATCGCACCCGCCGCCAAATACGGTAGCGTTAGCTATCCAACGGTTTTTGGGGTTGGGTATTGGGGAATTACCCTAAGTTTGAATGCCGCTCAACCGAAGATCGAAACTTGGACAAACAATGGCAACCGCATCGAATCTACCCAGACGATCCCTGTAGAAAAATGGTCTCATGTTGCCCTAGTTTACTCGCGCAGTCAGTTTCGTAAATTATACATTAACGGGCAAGAAGTCGGATCGGGAAGCGCACCCGCATTTGACTTAAAACAGTATGGAAACGCGATCGCGATCGGCGGTGGCGGCAAACCCGACGCTCGCGCTTATTTTACCGGAAAAATTAGCGAAGTACGCCTCTGGAATGGTATCCGTACCGCCGAACAATTGCAAGACAAAATGCACTGTCGCCTACAAGGGAACGAGCCGGAATTAGTCGGTTACTGGCCGCTTGACGAAGGAAGCGACACGACAGCAAACGATAAGACAACGAACAGCAATAATGGGACGATCGTCGGAGCCACTTGGCAGATGTCTGACCTTCCTATTATGGATAGGAGTGCAGGTCAAACAGTAGCATCGACGGGTTTAGAAGATTACGGCTACTGGTATCGCTGGAAACAATCGCTTCCTGCAAATGGTAGCCCGCAAAAACCCTTCCGGCGGGGCCGCATTTGGGCTTAGTTGGATTTTTATAAAAAGCTAACAAAGAGGTTAAGTATGACAGTAATGCAATCGGTTTTGAGCTTCGACGGAGAGGACGATTACGTCTCCATTCCTCCTCACCCGGCCTTGGATTTAACCGATGACTATACCCTCGAAGCCTGGATCTGTCCGATCGCGTTAGGCGGACGGATTATGGACAAAGGAATTAACGGACAAGCCGTTGGCTTTACCTTCGATACTTACGGCGGTTTGCGATTGATTAACACTGGCATTATCATCGACAGTGCTTCAGTGCAAGTCAACCAGTGGCAGCACGTCGCCGCTACGTTTAAGGTGGAAAAAAAGGGCGCGAAGTTGTTCGTTAATGGTAAAATCGTTCGAGAATTGAAGCCGAAGAAAGCCGGAACGAAAACCGATTTACCCGTCCACCTGGGATCGGTAGCCAATTCGCCGGACGGTTTCTTTAAGGGAAAAATGGCAGAAGTTCGCCTTTGGAGCCGAGTCCGAACTCCTGAAGAAATTCGCAGCCACCTCCACTCTCGCTTAAAGGGCAACGAACCGGGGCTGGTGGGGTATTTTCCTTGCAATGAAGGGAGCGGAAATATCGTTAGCGACAAGAGCCCGACGCAAAATAACGGCAGCGTTAATGGAGCCACTTGGGAGCAGGCAGAATTGCCGATCGCGCCTTCTACGGAGTCGGCAACGGGATTAGAAGACTACGGCTACTGGTATCGCTGGAAACAGTCGCTTCCTGCCAGCGCGGGCACTCAGAAAAACTTTCGGCGCGGTCGTATTTGGTGTTAAAAATAGCTTGACTCGATCGCTTGTTTTGTGCTAACCTAATAAAAAGTTTCAAACTCTATCCCTCTTTGACCCATGAGCAAGAAAAGTTTGCTTCCCACCCTAGCGGCTCCCGTCGATCGCGCCAGCATTACCTCTAGCGGCAAGAAAAATGACAGCGTAGGCGCGATTCCCCTCACTACTTTCGATGAGTATTGCGATTGGTGTATTGCAGACTGCCGTAAATACGCAACTCAAGATCCGAATCGCTGCATTCGCCGCACCTGCGATTTAAATTGCTGGCGGGGAACGGATGTCGATCCCAATGCTGCGCGACAAACAGGGTACAACACGGGTTACAATAATTACGGATATAACAATTACGGGTACAACTCCGGCTATCGCGGGTGGTAGCGACGCGATCGCCGCATCGGGGCGGTATAATATGAAGCGTTGCGCTACGCCCCGCCCCCAATGAACGATCGAGCGAAAGACCTAGCCACCTACGAACTGCGCCACCTGACGGCCTGGATCAAAGAACAGTACGCCGAAGGCTACGTGCTGACGTGGTTGCTGACGCAGCCGGACTTGTGGTGGTGCGACGGCGACGTTTACCAAGGGGCATTACTCAAAGACGGCGATCGCCTGAAGCGGTTCGTCCAGCAAAACGAACAAAGCGAAATGCTGCGCGGACTCAGCGATAAACTGGGACGAGACGACAATTGGGAAGCGGTGGCTGCCAGTTTGACCCGCATTTTTGAAGTGTACCAACAAGAACTGACCCAGCTGCAAGATCGCCGCCGCCAGCAGCAAGCCGTCGTTCGCCGCAACCCGAGTCCGAGTACGGATAAAGTGCAGGTGGAAGCCTGGAGTGCCATCGACGTACAGAAACCGTTGCCCGAACCCTTTGCCGATACCCTAACGGGGGACGATTAAACTCTATAATCCGATGGTATATTTTTGCCATTCGGGATGGTTGCCCGTTTTTAAGTGCTTGCTGACTTCAAAATAGAGACTGCTGTAAGGCTTGCGGGGCTTGACTTTCAAGGGCATTTCCGCTTCGGCGGGGGTGCGGTTGCCTTTGCGGACGTTGCAGCGCACGCAAGCAGCGACCATATTTTCCCAGCTGTCGTTGCCGCCGCGCGATCGCGGGATGACGTGATCTAACGTGAGTTGTTCGGCAGTGTGACCGCAATACTGACAAGTATAATTGTCTCGGTGGAGTAAATTGCGGCGGGTGAGGGGAATATCTTTATAGGGAACGCGGACGTAGTAGCGCAAGCGAATGACGGTGGGAAGGGGCAGTTCGGCGTAGAGAATTTTTCCGTTGTGTTCTAACCCCTCCGCTTTGCCTTTAATTAACAAGACAACAGCCCTACGCCAACTCGTAATGTTGAGCGGCTCGTAGGAAGCGTTGAGGACGAGAACCTTGCCCATCGACTCTAAGTTGCAAGAATAAGCGTATTATTAGCATAGCACGTCCGATCGCAAATGGGGAGATCGAGATGCAAACCGACGCAACGATCGCGATCGCCACGTCGGTTCGACATCGTGTTAGCCGGGAGAAAGGGAATTAAAAACCCGTCAAAAATCCAGTATCGGCCGCCATTTCCCCGAACAGAGGGCTACCTTCACCCGCCGCGATCGCTTCTACCGACTCCAGGGTGGGGGCAAAGGGATCGGGGTTGGTGGGTGCGCTATCCGCCAGAAACGGCTC
>CAKZKB010000430.1 GCA_937121005.1 uncultured cyanobacterium
GCATTAACGGTACGGGGCGCGTCATTTCGTTAGTGCGGGCGGCGTTTGGATCCACCCAAGAGGCGATCGCGGCACTGCAAAGCCAACAAGCGGCGTTGACGGCGCAACTATTGGGAACTGACGGGCGATCGGCGCTACAAACCGATCCCAATTTGACGCTAGAGGAGTTGCAAGCGCGGGTTGGCGCAGCCGAGATAGCAGGTTTAGATGCGTACCGACAGTTAGATGTCTCTGTGGAAAAGGTACGCAGCGAGGCGAACCAATTGGCAGAAGCGCTGAGTTTCGCGGCGCAACAAGCGGAGATCGAACGGAGTCGCTTGCAGCAACTCGAAACTCGCCGTCAAACGTTGGTGGAGGAATTGGCGGCGCTAACCCAAGAGAAGGTGCAATTGGAAACAGCGAACCCGCAACAGTTGGCGCAAATTGAAGCGGCGATCGCGCAGACAGAAGAGGCGATCGCGACGGCGAAAGAAAAGCTCAAATATCAATTAGTAGATCCGGAAACATTGGCATCGGATCCGGCAGCAGTACGGGAAGCGGCAGCGCAACAACGGGAATTAGCTGCTGAGTACCGTCAAGAAGCGGCTGAATATGCAGCCGAACGCGATGGTTTCCAAGCGAAAGCCGATGCGTTTGAAGCGGAAAAACAACGCAATCTGGATTTAGCAGCAGCGTTGCCTACCTATCGCTACAAGCTAGGTAAATGTGGCTGGTACAAGCAGTATAACCCGTACCAATCTCAGTATCAACAGTATCAAAACAATGCCAAAGCAGCAGCGTTAAACGCTCAACGCGAGCAGTATCAAGCGGATATTGCTAACCAAAACTACACCTTTGTTGATGCGTTAGCCAAGCAGATCGAACAACAAGCCAGCGATCTGGAGCAACACGCGCAACACCTCGAACAACAACAGGCAATTGTTTCTACCAATTCTGGTACGCCAGAAGAAGCTAAAGCGTTACTCGAGTCCCTGCAAAAACAGGCAGAAGAACAAGCTCAACTTGCCGAGGCTTATGTGGCGCAAGCATTGGAAGCCGAGAAGCGTCGGAAACAAAATTTGGATAAGTACAACCATCACAAATCACGTGCAGTTACCGTCACGTACAATAAGCACTGGAAGAAGTTCCGTAAATGTGGCGCAAAACCTTATACCTACACTTATCGTCCAGAGCATTACGAACCTCGCGATCTCGCTCACAAGGAACTGCAAATTGCCACGCAGGAAGTTTCGCAGTTTGACGAATTGGCTCGGGAAGCGCAAGCTAAGGCGCAAGCGTTGAAGACGGAAGCCGAATTTCTCGCCCAACGCATTGAAGATTGGCCTTCGATTAAACAGGGTATCGAGTACGAAATTCAGGCTAACAAACTTAAAAAACAGGCTGAGGAAGATTTACTCGACTTGCAAAAACCGATCCAGCGCCAACAAATGGAAACGCTGGATCTGAAGATCGAGCAAGCCGAAAACGCGATCGCGGATCTTGATTCTCAGCTACCCGAACAAACCAATAAAGCCAATAGTAGCGAAGCGCGACTGGAGACATTACAAGCCGAGTTTGATGCCATTCGCAAAGCGTTAACCGAGGCGCAACGGAACCGTCAAACTTTCCTGGAAACGGAAGGGTTTTTCTTGCCGCAAGACGAACGCAAGGCCGCGATCGCCCAACAAATTAGCGATTTGCGCGAAGCAGAAGTGGCGGTACAAGAACAAGTTGTAGCGCTGGCACAACAGTATTCCCAACAGCCAAGCGACGCGATCGCTCAACAACTTCAAGAAGCGCAAAATTACACCAAACAACTGCAACAAGAACGAGAATGGGCCGAAGGTTGGCAAGACCAACTAGCACTGGTTACGCCCGACGCACCACAACAGTTAAAACTTGGCGAACTGATTCGTAAATTGGATCAGCGTCAAGCGAGTTCCTCAGATTTCAATACGCTTCCGATCGCCGATTATCTTGCCGTTCTAAACGACATTCGTGAGGAACAAAACAACATCACTTCTGGCTTCGCGAATGCTGCTGAGAAGTTGAAAGATGCGGAAGCAGCGCGATCTGTAGCCGATACCAAGCTGGTAACATTGCAGGACAATTATCGTCAGTTAGGGATCGATCGCGATGAAATTGAAGCTGACAAAGCCCTCAGCAACCACATTGATGTTATCGATGCTGAAATTGATGAGGCAAAAACGACTTTACAAGGTTATCAAAACCAGATTTCCGAAGCGAATAATCGCGTCAGCGAACTTGAAACCAAACGGGCACAAGCACAAAACAATGCAAATTATTGGCATCCCCGGATTTGGACAAAACACCAAAGTAAGTATGGTACAACTACACAGCACAATCCTCATGCGGAAGCTGAGTACAAGAAAGCACAAACGGCTGCAAATAGTTATGCAGCTCAACGAGATGAAGCCCAAGTTGAGGCTAACACTCTATCGGCTTCACTACAACCGGATATTGCGATCGCCGAGCAAAATATCTCCGATCTCGAAACTCGTAAAACCCGTTGGGAAGAACTGGGTGAAACTCAACTTGAAGATGCGATCGCGACTCTCAAAACCGAAGGCGACGATACCACTATTCTGGAACAACGCCTGCAAGACATCGACGATCGCCTTGCCACTCAAGACGACAAACTTGCCAACAAATATACCGAGATCGAACTCACTGAAGACTATCTCACTCAACTCGATCGTCAAGTCGATCGCCTCGAACACCGTCGCGATCTTCTCGCTGCGGCGGATAACCTCGAACAGCAGTATCAAACCCAAGAAACCACTTGGAATGCTGCTACACAAGCCCAAACTCTCGCTACGCAAACGCTGTTAGCAACTCGTGACGTGGGTGCGAGCGATCGCGCTCAATTGGCAACCCTACAAACCGAACTCAATACTGTTAACGCCGAACTGGAAACGCAGCAAACTCGCGAAACCGAACTCGCTGCTGCTGTTGAGGACGCACAACAAGCGGCTGACTTTACCGAACTGCAACTAAAAAATCGCGAACTGACCCTACAAACCCTATCCGAACGAGAAGATCCGCTCGTCGCAGTCCAACAATTCTACTACAACCAAGCGCAGCAACATCGCCAGCGTATATGGCGCAATATTGGCGGACAATACGTTTATAATGCGGTCGAAGCTAAAGCCTATCGCGACAACTTACAAAAAGCCTCGATCGCGGCTGAAGAACGCAACCAAGTTTGGGCGCGAATCCAGGAAACTGAGGCTGAAATTGCCGAATTGAAGCCCAAACTGGCAGAGAAACAGGCAGAACTCGCTCAACAAACGGCTGAGTTAGAAGCGGTTCAAAACGCGATCGCGCCTTTAAATCAACGCCAAACCGAACTCGAAGAGGCGATCGCTCCCATTGTAGAACGCTTGCAACCGTTACAAACTCAAGAAAAAGCGCAAATTGAAGCCTTCCAAACGGCAACGCGCACGGCGAAAACTTCACTGAAAAACCTCGGCGATACCCTTTCCGAACAGGTAGAAGCACTTAACCGCCTCATCAGTTTTGGGTTGTTGGCATCGGAAGCCGATTTAGATCTGTTCCCGAATCAAATTGCGCCTCAAGTCGAACAATATATCAAACTGTTCCAAGAACGGGATGTGGAACTGGAAACCGAACGCGATCGCCTGCAACAATTGTTAGCGGGTTGGCAAACCGAACGCGCCACCTTAACCGACGATGCCAGTATTGCTGCTATCGATGCTTTAATTGCCGATACCATAGCCCAAATTGAGACCTTAAACGAGTTGAAAGCGGCAACTAAAGATGCTGCTACTGGGTTGCGCGATCGCCTCGATACTGCTACAACTGCACTGGAGAAATTGCGCCAGCGTCAGGAGTTAACAGTACGCGAACAGTTAGACGGGAATAGCGATCGCTTGGCTTCCCTACAGTCGCAATTGTTGGTAGAGGAAGCAGCGAAAAATGCCCTTGACGACGATACTATTTTGGGTTACGCACAACTCAACGATCGCGCTCGTCAAGATCTATACGATGCGGCGCTACACTGGACGCAGCAACTTCAAGAAGGTCATACCCAAACGCGATCGCGCGGTGAAGACCAAGAAGCGCTATCATCGGCGGTAGATGCGTTGCTCGATCGCATTGAAACCGAATTTGCCGAACCTCATGGCGATTTGACTCAAACCCGAGCCAATTTGCGCGATGCACTGCAAACTTTGGGAGTGGTTGCGCCTCGCCAGGATGAGATCCGGGAGGGAATTGGTTTTGTTGAAGATGAAATCGAACAGTTGAAATTGACGTTGGCGCAGGATAAGGCGCTATGGGAAGAAATTGCTCCGATCGTCGATCGGTATGAAGCAGAAGCTAAAGCGGTTGAAGAGTATGAAACTCAACTGGCTACCCTAGCGGAACTGCAAGACAAATTAAAGCCAGTGGTTGAGCTATATAAAGCTGCCGATCTCAAAGAAGAGGAAGCGGTTGCACTCGACGCAAAAATTGAAGCCGCTAAGAAACGAGCCGATGATTATCACAACCACCTATATAACTACCGGCTGTATGGCATCAAAAAATATCACCGTAACAGTCAGAACCTACATTTTTATGCGGGTCTGGTCAACAACTGGCGAAGTCTCAAAAATAGTAAAGCTCAGTTGCTCCAAGAGGCTAAAGACATTCGCGAGCAGCAAACTATGCCGTTCTTGCACCCAGTAATGGAATGGGTGGAAGACAACGATATTCTCAATATCGCCCGAGAAATCCTAGATAAACAGCAGGAAAACTCGCAGTACGCTGAAGAACTGGAAGCGTTACAACAACATATCACCGAATACGATCGCCTTAAAGCAGACTACGATGCTTCCCAAGCGAAAGCCGATACTACGCGGCAAAACTGGGCAGACGCGATCGACTACGACCCCGATAAAATTGCCCGAACCGAATTTAACGGCACGCTTGTCGAAGCTGTTCGTGCTGACGACAATCATACCTATACCCGTTACTCCACTGATGGTGGAGATACTTGGAATAGCTGGACGATTAACAACCTGTACAGCAAAGAAGACGATATCAAATTCGCTGAAGTAGATGGCAAACTCTTCCAATTTGTCCGTCACCCGGATAACGTTGTTTACGCTCGTAATTCTGCTGATGGTCAAACTTGGTTGGGTTGGTCGAGCCTTGGTGTCGGTACGGTTGGTGAATTTAATGTCGATACAATTGGCGATCGCGCTGTTGTTTCCATGCGTCAAGGTGGAACGTATAATCGCGTTTACACCCGTGCAATTCATGCCGATCGTTGGGAGCCTTTGAACTACGCACCTGTAACTTCCCTAGATGACGTACAGCAAGAAGTTATCGGCGATCGCCTGATTCAATCCTTCAAAGGTGTGGATGGTAAAACCTATTTGCGCCACACTGAAGATGGCGTTAACTGGACGGATTGGGAAAGTCCAGAGAGCGCGATCGCTCAATCGGATTGGCGCTTAGAAAATCTACCTGAAGTGCGCGACGAATCGCTGATTCAGCATAGCGATCGCGTCACCCAAGCTAAATTTGGCGACAAACTCATTGAAGTTGTCACCTCGGAGAATGACTTAATCTATCAGCGCTACTCCGAAGATGATGGCGAAACCTGGACGGAATGGGGGCGAATTCAAGGCGGTGTAAACGGTAAAATCGAACTGTTTGATATGGGCGATCGCTTGTTCCAGGTGGCACAAGACGATAACGGTACCATCTGGTTGCGATCGTCAACGAATGGTACAGGTTGGCCTTACTGGTATCGTGTCAGTGGCGCGGGAAATCAAGATTTCAGCGTCGATCGTATTGGCAACCATATTGTCATGTCCTGGCGCGGTTCGGATAACAAATTCTACCGCCGTCAGTTGAACGAGCGTGGTGCGTGGTCGGGTTATGACTGGAGTAACATCCAAACTTTGGGTGATGTCAGTCAAGAGAAGATTGGCGATCGTCTCGTGCAAACCTATCGTGGTGTAGATGACAAACTCTACACCCGCGAAACCAACGATGGTGTCACTTGGACGGATTGGCAAATAAGCGGTACAAGCCAAGAGTTCAGTCACGACGAACTTGTGGAAACCCAAATTGGCGATCGCCTAGTGCAACTTGTTCCCGGTGCAAACCGTCAACTTTTCAGCCGCGTTTCGACGACAAACGGTAGCACTTGGAGCGACTGGAAACCAACAACAGGCTATCTCAAAGCTGGCGAAGAACTAGAAACCATCGTCCACAACGACGCGCTCTATCACACCTTCAAAGCGACCAACAATCGCGTTTACATCCTGCGATCGACCGATGGTGAAGCCTGGACATCCTCACAACTCAGTAGCGGGCCGAACGGCAAGCTACTTGTGACCGCAGTTGGGGATCGCCTCGTTGCAAATGTTCGTGGTAACAACGACCATCGCAGCTACGTTCGTTCCCTGTCGCCCGATGGCAAATCTTGGACGGGATGGCAGGCAGCAACGCCGCAAATCACGGGTGACATCTATCAAGAAACGGTGGATGGCAAGCTGGTTCAGGTCTATCGCGGCATGGACGATCGCCTGATGACTCGCCATACCGAGGATGGTGAAACTTGGACTGATTGGGAAACCTTTGAAGACGCGATCGCGGCCAACGACTGGCGTAAAACCTACCTAGAAAATCTCGATCCAGCAGTCACCCTCGAAGCACCGATTGCCCGTCACGAATTCGATGGTAAACTTGTCGAAACCACTGTAACGAACGGCTACGTTTACGGTCGCCATTCGGAAGATAACGGCGAAACCTGGACGGATTGGCGCTATACATACGGGCGCGTCATTGATGGTGAAGTGCAAGTGTTAGAAATGGGCGATCGCTTAATTCAAATTGCCCGAACTCCTAACGGTACAACCTACACTCGCAGTTCTGTTGATGGCATCAACTGGCCGAGTCGCTGGACGCATATCAGCAATGCAACCGTTGGCGATATGCAGATCGATACGATCGGCGATCAACTTGTCTTCACCTGGCGACATACGGACAATCGTCTCCGCACAGTTCAAATGACCAACGGTGTCAGTTGGTCGGTTAATGACTGGTCGCCGACGCAAACCTTAGACGATTTCTCTCAAGAAGTTCGTAACGGTCAGTTAGTCCAATCCTATCAAGGAACGGATGGTAAGAAATACGTTCGCCACACTGCTGACGGTAAAGACTGGAGCGATTGGACTCCCGTTGAAGCGGCGTTAGACCAAGCTCAATGGCGACATGACGAGGTTCCTGCTGTTGCGATCGATACCGCAAATCTCGATCTTGAAAATGTCGAAACCACTTTATTTGAAGAAGTTAAGATTCAGACAGTTATCGACAAAGATGGCTATGTTTACCGTCGTACTTCAAGCGACAATGGTGTAACTTGGACAGACTGGACGTATGCAAAAATGCGAGCCAAAGAAGGGGAGGCGGTCAAGACTTTGCAAGTAGGCGATCGTGTCTTCCAGTTCTGGAAACATCCCGATAATACAGTTTATTTGTATGACAGTGCTGATGGTATCAACTGGCGATATCGCGGTGCGATCGGCGGGCCATCAGCAGGAGATTACAACGTTGATGTTGTTGGCGACGACATCGTTTTTTCCATGCGGTATTGGCACAACAATAAAGTTTACACTCGTACAATTAATCCGGTGGGTGCTTCTAACTGGAATATCGCCACTGTCCCGACGATCGCGAATATTGACCAAAGCGTGACTGATGGAGTCATTACCCAAACTTACGTTGGTACGGATAACAGCGTTTACACGCGCGAGTCGAGCGACGGTACAAATTGGACGATTCGGAATACTAGCGAGCAAGCTCAAAACTTGGGCTTGGATAATGTTGAAACAACGATCTTCAATGGTGTTAAAGTTCAAACCGTTATTGAGCCGCGCGGTTATGCTTACCGTCGCACTTCAAGTGACAACGGTGCGACTTGGACAGACTGTACGTATGCGGGAATGCACGTTAAAGAGGGTGAAACGGTCAAGACCGTTAAAGCAGGCGATCGCCTCTTCCAATTCTGGCAAGCGACGGATAATACAATTTATGCTGTTGACAGCTTAGATGGGATTACCTGGCGCGGCCGAGGACGCATTGCAGGTGTTCCTGAAGGAAACTACAATCTTGATGTCATCGGTGACGAAATTGTTTTCTCGATGCACCATGCTAGTGACGATAAAGTTTATACTCGTACAATCAGTTCTGTTAATGCTTCTGGTTGGAATGTTGCGCCGATCGCAACTCTAGATGACATCAAACAAGCCGTTACTGATGGAGTGATTACCCAAACTTATCTCGGCACGGATAACAACGTTTATACTCGCACTTCCACCGACGGAACGACTTGGACGGAATGGTACAGCGAAGATATTACCGCTCGCAACTTGCGGACGGAAAAAGAAAGCCATCTCGTCCCCATTGTCGATAATTCAAAAACGCTGTTGCGTCCGACATTTGTTGACCACAACGATGCCAACGGCAGCGCGATCGCCCTTTTACAAGAAGAGATCGGCAAACATCACAGCACTTACCAACAACAACTCAGCGAAGCGACGGCGGAGAAAATCCAAACCGACGCGCAAAATGCCGCCGTTATCGCTCAGGCGAAATGGTATGAAGACCAAGCTGCTAAACATTGGGAACTGAGCCGTAAAAACGGCCCGTTCTGGTATGAATGGCGCAAAACTTGGCGGCGTGGAAGTTCGGGCAAGAAGAAAAAGAAATGGGTTCGCATTACCCATATCGACCACCACTGGATTTTGTGGAATACCTATACCAAATATGCCCAACAGTTGCGCGAACAAGGAATTTCAGGCATTCTCGATCGCAATGCCGCGACTCGGGAAGAAGAACGCCTCATCCCGCTTGCCAACCAGTGGAGCGATGCCAACAACGCCGCCAACAATGCGGCTCCAGCGATTAGCGTCACCCGCAACCTCATCGAAGTTTTAGAAGCAGCCCGCGAACAGTTACCGAAGTCTGTCGAACAACTGGATTTACTCAAAGAAATTCTTCCCGACGAACTGCGCGAAGAACTTAAAACCAACCAAGCTGATATCGAGTTGATGAACCCCGACGAACTCGTGGATTTATTGCCCGATTTGCGAGCCGCTTTGGAACTGGCCGAACGCGACACCGAAACCTATACCGAAAAAGTTAATAACGGTTGGAACGACTACGATACGGCACGGGAAGATTACAAAGCCGCGATCGATGCCATTCTCAACCAAAAGGGTCAAATCCAACAGCAAGCCCAAACCCTCCAGCACGACTTAGCCGATAGCGAAGCCTGGGTAGAACGGCAAAGTCTGGCTTTGAGTGACGAACTGGTGCAGGTGAAAGCCTTGCAACAGCAACTTACCAACAACGCGATCGCCCTAGAAACCTCCACCCAACCCGACGACAAAACCAAACTGGCGCAACTGCAAGAGGCGATCGCCGCCCTAGACAACAAAGCCACATTATTGAGCGCCCAACAAGCCGCACTGACCCAAAAACGGACGCTGCTAGCGGCTCAAAACGAAGTCATCCTCGCCGAACAAGCCCTGATTTCGGCCTACTTGGAAAGTCCCGATGCCGATCTCAGCCAGTTGCAAGAGCAGCTAGCCGACGCGCGGGCGGCTCTGGCTGAAGCCCAACGCCTGGCCGAACAAGCCGAAGCCAGCAGCAAGGCCCTGACTTCTCCCCTTCAGGAACTTCAAGCCGATCTGTTGGCCCAAGATGACGAACACCTAGCCGCAGCTAAAGAACATCAAACGCTGCTGAAGGAACTGCTCGAAGCCACCGAACTCAACGCCAACTACAGCCTGGAAGCAGCGCAGAAACAGCAGGAGGTCAACGATCTCGAATTCCAGATTCAACAACGTTTGCAAGAAATGGCGGCGGCGGGCTTAGAAGAAGCCAAACACCTGCTCGACGTGGCTACCCATAACGATATGGCTACGGCGGCGGCCCTGTACTATCGCGACTATCGGGACTTGACCACCGATACCGGGGGTAGTTGTTCCGGTGGTATTGCTCGCCAGTCCGACTTTATTCTTGCCAATCATTACTACGTCCAAATGCTGAAACATCGCCAGTTACAGCATCGGGCGCGGGCGCAGGCGAATCACTTTAAGGCCATTAAGGATGCGGCTGAGGCGGCCAAGAACGATTTAGAGGCCCGTCAGCAGGTATTAAGCGATCGCTTGGCAGAACTGAACAACAGCATCGCTACAACAGAGGAGGAAAAAGCCGAGAAAGAGCAGGCCCTCGCCATTGCGCGGGCGCGGTTGGATGCGGTGAGTGCATTGCGCGATCGCACGGAACAGACCTTCGTGCAGTTGGTGACGATCGAGCAACTTAACCTCGGTCAAGCCCAGTTGGAACGGGAAATTGCCAGCCAGCGACAGGCAGAAATCGAGGCGGCGGTAGAGGCCCGACTGGAACGCGAACGCATCGAGTTAGAACGCCAGCGTTTGGCGGCCCAGGCGAAATTGGAGCAGTTGCGCCAGTTGCAAGCGGAGGACGATCTGCGCGATGCACTTAACGAGGCGCGGGGGGATTTGGGCCTCGACGAACTCGACAGCGACTTCGATCCGGCTCAAAGCCAAGCCCTGATGGCCGCTTTGGCGACGCAAATCGACCAATTTGCCCAAACCAGCGTCCAGCTACCTGAAAGTACGCGATCGACCCTAGAAGCCACTCGCGCCGCCTTGTCTGATGCCCTTTCCGGTCAAGTCGAACAGGTCAGCCGCGACAATTTGACCGAAGCACTAGCAACCCTTCTCCTAGAAGGAAATCGCTTCCGCAGCGAGCTCGATAGTATTTATCAGGAAACTCGTGCTGATGCCGAATTGCTCGAGCTGGCTGAAAACAATCTGATTGCAGCCGCTCGCAAACTACAAGCATCGGTTAACGATACCAACCTGCTGGCAGCCGAACGGGAGATTTTGATGGGGCCAGCATCGGAAACGATCGCCCGAGTGGCTCTAGCTGAAAATGCTGTTGAAATCTCCTTTGAACTGGCTCGGGAATCCTGGAAAGTCCTAGAAAAAATCCTCGAAATTCGTAAAGCCGAGCGCGAAGCCCGCGAGAAGGCATTTTGGGCGGAACTGGTCGGCATTTTACAAATGGTTGTCGGCATTATCGGCTTGTTGTTTCCCAAACTAAAACTGATTACAACGCTAATTAGTGCGGCGATCGGGG
>CAKZKB010000431.1 GCA_937121005.1 uncultured cyanobacterium
CTTTAGACATCGCCCGGAAAATCGGCGATCGCCGTGGAGAAGCCAATTCCCTGAACAATTTGGGAGTTGCCCAACTGAAGGCGGGGAAACTCCGGGATGCAGAAACGACTTTGCGCCAGGGGATTGTCACCAGGGAAGCGTTACGAGAATCAGTGACGGATTCTTTAGACAAAGCCATCTTTTTTGAAGGACAAGCCCGTACCTATCGCCATCTCCAAGAAGTTCTCGTCGCCCGCAACAAACCGGAAGCCGCCCTAGAAATTTCCGAACGGGGGCGCACTCGGGCCATTGTAGAATTCTTGGCGGAACGTCTGGGGGTTTCTGCCGATCCCCCTTCCATCGAACAGATCCGCCAAATTGCCAAGCTGCAAGATGCCACCCTGGTTGAATATGCCGTTATTTACGATGATATTCTAATTGAAGGGCAACCCACACAAACCAGAGAAGCCGATCTTTATATTTGGGTTGTCTCTCCCGATGGTGACATCGAGTTTCGCAGCGTCGATCTCGCCAAATTCTGGAAACGCCAAAACGCAGGCACGTTCTGGCAACAAGTGAATGCAACCGGAAAAACGATCGCCCCGATCGCCCTTTCTCTCCTCACCCTTGCCAGCCTCATCAGTTTAGCCCTGTGGTGGCGTTTTCGGCAACATCGCCGCCCCATTTCTCGCCCCTTTGTTCCCTGGGTTTTGGGTGTAGTCGCCCTCAGCAGTATTGTCGCATTAGGTGTCACCCTTTCCCCCAATTCCCAAACTGCGACTCGCGGCGACAATGACAACCTAGAAAACTGGCAACCGCCCCTTTCTCCCCTAGCGAAATTGGTTCGCAGTACCCACGCCGAAATTAATACCGAAACGCGGGGACTCGGGCAAGTCATAAACGAGAAAAGTTGTACCGACGATCGCTGTTTGCGACAACTGCACCAAATCCTCATCGAACCGATCGCGGATCTGCTACCGGAAAACGAAGACGATCGCGTCATTTTCATCCCCGATCGCGATCTGTTTTTCGTCCCCTTCGCCGCCCTCAAAAATGCCGACGGACGCTACCTCATCGAAGATCGTACCATCCTCACCGCTCCCTCCATTCACATTCTAGAACTGACGCGAGAACAACGGCAAAAACAACTGGCTGTAGGGGCGAACGGCGTTCGCCCCCTCCAGCAGGATAACATTTTAATTGTCGGAAATCCTGTCATGCCCGACATCGTAAGAATACCCGGCGACGATCCCGAACCCGCACTCGATCCGCTACCCAACGCCGAACGCGAAGCCCAAAAAATCGCTCAACTTTTTAACGTGCAACCGCTTATCCGTGAAGCAGCGACAGAAACCGAAATTGTTCGCCGACTTCCCACCGCCAAAATCGTCCATTTCGCCACTCATGGATTGCTCGACGACTTCTATTCCGGCGGCATACCGGGTAAAATTGCTTTAACCCCCAATCTCCCCACCGTACAAGGGGAAAATGGATTCAGCGATCGTCCTGACGATGGCTTGCTGACTGCCAACGAAATCCAGTCCTTGTATGGCGAAAACGCCGACTTGCAAGCCGAACTCGTGGTTTTGAGTGCTTGCCAAACAGGTTTGGGACGAGTCACCAGCGATGGTATCGTTGGCTTATCTCGCGTCTTTTTTAATAGCGGCGTTCCTAGCGTTGTCGTCTCCCTGTGGAACGTTCCCGACGCATCCACCGCCGATCTCATGGTAGAATTTTACCAGCAATTAGACCGCCAACCCGACAAAGCCGCCGCCTTGCGCCAAGCCATGTTAAACACCATGAAAACTCACCCGGATCCGCAATCTTGGGCCGCGTTTACTCTCGTTGGCGAAGCATTGTAAGTTTTTAATTGTAAGTTTTTAACTGAAGCGAAGCGACGATCGCTAGTCTACAGGTTCGGCCTTCACCACCGATCCTTCTTGCGGCCCCAGCGTCAACTCCAGACCCTTACCGTACTGTTGCGCCCGCACTGCTTGCCGATACGTGGCATAATCAGTCGGTAGCGTCACCGTTTGCGCGTCCTTGTCAAAAGTCAAAGCGTAGTCCACCTCTCGCAAAACTTCCGGTTTTCCCGGTTTTTCGCCGCGATCGACCCGTTGTTCGATCTGGTCGATCGTCGGTTTGGGGGGAAGCGGCGGCCACCACAACCCCTTGTCGTCGGGAGTGGGAAGGGATCCGTCCGGTTTCTCGCCGTTGTAGTTGGTTAAGGAGACGGAAGCGAACTCTTCGTAGCGAGGAAAGCGATCGCCGGGAGTCTCGTAGGGAACCCGCCAGGTCATGGTGACTGTCGCCGTCGCCTCGTAGTCGCGAACCACCATGTCTTCGCAGGCGGTCAACACTACAGCCGTCACCGCGATCGCGGGAGCCAAGTAACGGTAGGATGGAAAGGCGATGGGAATATTCATCATATTATAAATGCGAACTGTTGCTGAGATTAACGACAAGATTAACGCAGGTCGGGTGGTGGTTAAAACCGCCGAAGAACTGAAGGCGCGAGTCGCTGAAGTCGGGGTGAAACAGGCGGCCAAAGAAATTGATGTCGTCGCGACGGGCACCTTCGAGCCGATGGAGTCCTCGGGGGCGATAATTAACCTGGGCCATACCGATCCGCCGATTAAAATTCGCCGTTGCTGGTTCGATGACGTACCGGCCTACAGTGGTTTCGGGGCTGTGGATCTGTATTTAGGGGCCACCCAACCCGTGGAAACCCCGGACTCCGACGAAGTGCGATCGCGCGAAACCCCCATCAAAGAACGAGGTGGCGGCGGTTATGTCATCGAAGATCTGATTGCAGGTAAACCCGTACAGTTGCGGGCCGTGGGTCAAGTCACCGACTGCTATCCCCGTCCCTATCTAGAAACGACGATTACTCGCGACAGTATCAATCAATTTTACCTCTACAATCCTCGCAATCTCTACCAAAATTTTATCGTCGGTGTCAATGGGGGCGATCGTCCCCTCTACACTTACCTCGGCCCCTTGCAACCCCAACTCGGTAACGCTGTTTTCTCCAACCCCGGTGCCATTTCCCCCCTCTTTAACGATCCCAACTTGCGCGTTATTGGCATTGGGACGCGCATTTTTCTCGGTGGGGCAACGGGTTACATTACTTGGGAAGGAACGCAACATTTCCCCTTACAAAAACGCCTTCCCAACGATACTCCCATCGGCCCGGCAGCCACATTAGCCGTCATTGGCGATGCCAAACAGATGAGTTCTCGTTGGGTGCGCGGTTGCTATTTCCATCGCTACGGCCCGTCTTTGATGTTAGGGATTGGCGTTCCTATCCCTATTTTAGATGAAGAAGTCGCTAAATATTGCGCCGTCACCGATGACGATATTGTTGCCCCTGTGGTTGATTTTGCCATTCCTCGCCGAGTGCGACCGACATTTGGATTGGTGAGTTACGCGCAGTTAAAATCGGGTCGCATTTCTATCGAAGGAAAATCCGTGCGAGTTGCCCCTTTAGCGAGTTACCACCTATCCCGAGAAGTGGCGATCGAGTTGAAGCAACGCATCGAAGCAGGTACGTTTTCCCTATCCGAACCCGTTGCCAGTTTGCCTAAAGATCGATCGTTTTTATCGCAAGATCGCTGGGGAACACAAATTTCATTGGATTAAGCGGTTCCCACCCAGCGATCGCCCGTATAAATGCTTTCTCGATAGGTGTTCCCCTCTAAGGACAATACCACAATTTGCTGCTGTTCGGGATCGACGATCCAATATTCCGGGATCCCGATCTCTTCATATTCTCTTCGTTTCTCGATGTAGTCTCGTTGGCGATTTGTTTTTCCAGGACTGACAATTTCTACAACCAGAATTGGCGCATCGGTCAAAATATTAAACGCATTGAGAATCGAGTGAGTTTCACTGTCGAAAACAACAAGATCGGGAATGCGATTGTTGGCTCGTTCTCCTAGCGTCTGCGTAGCAGAATTGCTCCCTCGCGTTTTCACCCCGACATCGCCCCGTCCGACATCCCAATTACAATTGAGTTTGGCAATTTGTTCTTCAAACAAATGCTCCAAACATTTAGAGATTTGCCAATGTCGCCGACTCGCTAAAGGCACTTCAAGTGGCTCTCCATCTACCAGTTCGTAGCGGTTGTCGGTTCCATCATCATAGTTTAGGTATTCCTCGAATGTCAGTTTGGGGTGAGTTACAATCATCGCGATCGTCTCTAGTGTAATGTGTAATCGATCGCCTTTGAGGTGAATCCATTCACCGATAATGCGCCTCGATTGATTCGATTATAATTATACTCGATCGAGCCATCGCTGACAAGTTTCGATCGGCGATCGTGGCGATAAAGTATTAGAGGTAGGGTGAGCATTGCCCACCCTACAAATACTACGAACTGCGGCGATAAAAGGGTTTTTTCACCACCGTCGCCCCATAAACTTTACCGCGAATCTCCACTTGTAAAGCCGTTCCCGACTTGGCAAATTCTGGCGGCACGTAAGCCAAAGCGATAGGATATCCTAAAGTGGGAGAGGGGCCGCCACTTGTAATTTCGCCGATCGCTTTCCCGTCAACCAAAACTGGATAACCGTGACGCGCGATCCGCCGATCGTCCATTTTTAACCCGACCAGTTTGCGCTCTACGCCATTGCGACGTTGTGCGTCTAAAACCGACTTACCGATATAATCGCCCTTGCCTTTATGCACCAACCATTTTAACCCCGCTTCGATAGGAGTCGTGGTGCGATCGATATCTTGACCGTGCAACGCCAGACCTGCTTCTAAGCGTAACGTATCTCGCGCCCCCAACCCGCAAGGCATAACACCCGCATCCACAAGAGATTGCCACAAGACTTTGCCGATGGGTTGGTCTACCATGATTTCAAACCCATCTTCTCCGGTATACCCCGTGCGGGCAAAGAATCCCGGTTGTCCTAACGTCGTGGTTTCGATATGTCCGAACCGGGGAACGTCATTGAGATCGGCACGCACAAACGGCTGTAAAAACTCGATCGCCTTCGGGCCTTGGATCGCCATTAAAATTTTAGACTGGGTGCGATCTTGAAACGCCACCGTGTCCGCAGTGGGAACGGCCGACGTTTTCAGGTGCTCGAGCAACCAAGCCTTATCGCGGTTGCGATTTCCCGCATTGACGATCGCCACGCCGCGCTGCTGGCCGCTGACATCTTCCCCTTGATAGTAGAAAATAAAATCGTCAATAATGCCGCCCTCTTCTTCGAGCAGCACCGTGTACTGTCCCTCTCCAGCTTGCAAGCGGCTTAAGTCCGACGGAACCAGGGTTTGGAACTGTTCGACGAGGGTTTTGCCCTTAAACACAAACTTACCCATGTGGGAGATATCGAACACCCCGGCCGACTCGCGCACGGCTCGATGTTCCTCCATGATGCCCTCGAACTGCAACGGCATCTCCCATCCGTTAAATGCGGTCATCCGCGCCCCGCAATCGCGGGCGATCGCGAACAGATAGCTGCGTAGCAGGGGATGGGGGTTTGGCGATGGAGTCACAACAATAGGTTCCCTTACAACAAAGCAACGTTTCTCATTTTATTACG
>CAKZKB010000432.1 GCA_937121005.1 uncultured cyanobacterium
TAAAAATCCTTCAAAAATAAACGGTTGCGGCGGCAATCCAGATGCAGATAAGGCAGTCACAACCGCATTCGCACCGGGAATAGGAATCACGTCGATATTGGCATCAATACACGCGCAAACGAGCTCGTAACCGGGGTCGGAAATGCCGGGAACTCCTGCATCGCAAACCAGGGCGATCGTCTCTCCATTTGTGGCGCGATCGACCAGTTCTCGGGTACGTTGGTGGCGGTTGCGATCGTGGTAGCTAATTTGGGGCGTATCGATATCGAAATGTTTTAACAATCGTCCCGTATGGCGAGTGTCTTCAGAGGCGATCGCGTCAGCTTCCCGCAGCATCCGAATTGCCCGGTAGGTCATATCTTCTAAGTTTCCGATGGGAGTGGCAACAATGTAAATAGGCATTTGTGTCGAATCGCGTCAACAACCCGGTCACAAACTCACTCCCAGCCGCCGATTGAGACCCGAAGCTGCGGGGGTGACAACTGAGGCTGCAAGTTAGGCCAGTTGCACGATTGAAGGAGATATGGTAAAAAAGGATGAGCCTCATTTATTTTCAACAAGGCTCATCTAATGAAAATAATTCAATTACCCTCATTGTACCACAAACATCTTCTTAAATGGCAACTGAACTTGACTCTCTCAAGTGGGACTAGAATCCCTCACGGCTGCTTCGTTTGCGAGCTTGCCTGAAACAGACGACAGCAATTAAGATAACCTTCTTAACTTTCACCAAATAACTCAAATACCATGGCTCGACCCCTACTTTTCTTTGCTGCTACGGTGTTAAGTATCGGGCTAATTTCCATTCCTGCCAACACCCAACAAACACCGCAATCGATTCGCTTCGTTCCCCTTTCTGCAATCCTGAAAATTTCATGACGGAAGAGGCAGTTTTTGGCTGGATCGATCGCGTCGAACCGAGTCCAGAGTTGGCGCAACAATTAGACGGTGCTTCTGAGGTCGATCGCGCCATTTTGTATGCCGAACATGGGATGTGGTACGATGCAGTAGCGACGCTGGCAGCATTGAGGCGATCGCGGCCAGAAGATACGGAAATCGACTCGCTATGGCAAGATTTACTATCCCAAGTTGGTCTAGAATCTCTCACTGCTGCTTCGTTTGTGAGCTTGCCTGAAACGAACGATCGCGATTCCATCTAACCCCTAAGTACAATGTTTCGACCTCTAGTTTTTATAGCAACAACCCTACTCAGTATGGGTTTGGTTTCGATGCCTCTTAATGCTAGCGAAATCCCGCGATCGATCCGCTTCGATTCCCCCACGTTTGCTGAGGAAAACGAACGACCCGGAAGACGGCAATCGGGCGGATCTCGCTGTTCGTGCCTTCGCGGGTCGATCGTCGCTTTGTTACCCGAAAATGGCTGGGGATTGACGATTGACTCTCGTCCCGATTTTATCGTCTATATCCCCCCTTTGTGGGCAATAGAAACCGAATCGGTGACGCTGAAAAATGCACCCAATGTCGATGGCTGGCGGATGCAAAAAGGAGGCGGGAGTACCGACACTTTTATCATCGAATTTGTGCTGATGGATGTAGAGGATGAAGACAATAGAAATGTCGTTTATCAAACGACATTCGAGAGCGATGAATTTCCAGGACTGATGCAGCTATCCCTACCGGAAACTACGCCGCCGTTGGTTGTCGGTAATCGCTATATGTGGTTTCTTTCTCTGATTTGCGATCGCGACGATCGCTCGGGAGATGAATTTATGTTCGGTTGGCTCGAACGCGCGAATCCGAGTCCACAGTTGGTGCGAGAACTCGCAGGGACTTCCGAGGTCGATCGCGCTATTTTGTATGCCGAATACGGGTTATGGTACGATGCAGTGGCGACGCTGGCAACATTGAGGCGATCGCGTCCCGAAGATACGGAAATCGCATCGTTATGGCGATCGTTACTGTTCCAAGTTGGATTGGAATCTTTGAACGATACGGCTTTTGTCAGCATACCCGATTGACCGAGGATATCCTGAATACAAGCCCCCGAATTCATTCGTGGAAACTCAGAGCGAAGCATCGTCACAAGCTCCTGGCTTTAGACATGGGGTTGAAATTTTTAATTTTTAATTTTTAATTTTTAATTCCGCGAAGCGGTTGACCAGTGAGATGTAGCATCAATCTGTTAAAATTGCCGTAACTATTCAGGTGTCCGATCGTCAACAGGCGTAGAAACCCGGTTTCTCAAAGGATAAACTCGAATTTTATCTGGAGATCTGCCAGAAACCGGGTTTCTGAGTGCCACCTGAATGCTTACAAATTGCCCATGGGGGGATCTCGAGTTCTACCTTAAGGTGGAGGTTGGCGGCTCTCCCTTCTAGTAGAGTAGGTTTGGGATAACGGAGTGTGCTAAAACTAGCATCATTTCCGTTGTCCGCGATCGCAACAGAAACGAGAAAGTATGAGTTCCCTAACCCAACAAAAATGCCAACCTTGTCATGGTAATGCCTCTGCTGTTACGAAAGAGGAAATGTCCGAACTGAAATCTCAAGTTCCCAACTGGGAGATTGTGGAAACAGGAGGCGTACCTCAGTTAAAGCGTCAATTCAAATTTGATGACTTTAAAGGGGCGCTTGACTTTACCGATCGCGTCGGACAAGCAGCAGAAGAAGAAGGACATCATCCCGAAATCGTCACTGAATACGGGGCAACAACGGTGAAATGGTGGACGCACGCCATTTCTGGATTGCACAAAAATGATTTTATCATGGCGGCAAAAACTGACGAACTTGCCAGTTGAGACTTCCTCAACGATTAGGTATAGGGCGAAGCATTCGCCATCGGTTTTGTGGAGATATCTTCATTTTCTGGACGCACCTACTAACGGTAGGGATAGGGCGAAGCATTCGCCATCAGGTTTGTGGAGATATCTTCATTTTTGGGTGCGAATGCTTCGCCCCTACAGAGGGTGGAATGGAGTTTTAAACTGTACCGTTAATAAACTGTTGGGCGCGATCCCAAACCGCACCCCCAACTTGACGACCTAATGTGCGTCCGTCAATATCCCCCGCTTCAATGTGAATGCCGCCATAAATGCGAGAAAGCCCGGATTCCTCAGCCGCAGCCGAGAATGTCGGCCAGGATAAAGTCACATCTTGAGAAGGAGAGGTTCCGGCATCAAAACGATTGTTCCCTGCGGTTTGAGTGAAGGACAAACCAAGCACATCGCTACCCGTTTCTCGCAGCAAAATTTCTGCCGCCGCCGCACTAAAGGTACTGTGACCGGAAACATATTCTCCAAACGGAGGCGTGGCACTGAGTATGGCTTGGTAAGGAACAAATTGGTCTCCGCGAATGGTTTGCGTTCCCAATCCAGGGCCGCCCCAAGCCTGGATCGGTTGGTCTTGGAAAACAGCAGCAATTCCCGTAATTGGACGGGCCGAATCGTAAAATACTTTGGTTTCCCAAGCGGCAATTCCCGCATCCATGACCCCATTCCCCAATGCAAAGAACAACTTCACATCATCGTCGATGCTGTGGTTGTCGCGTTCGGAAATAAACTGACCGAAACCCATCCAAGATCCCGGCGGGAAGGACGTACCCGGCCCATCTTCCCAAAATTCGGCGATGACTTTTTGTTCGTCAGTAAGGTTGGCACTTGGTTGGACAATTTCACTATACTGGCGGATGTATTCTTCAGTTCCAAATAGAGGCGGGCCGCCGGGACGAAATTGGCCGCCGGACTCTAAACCAAAGGGAATCACTTGACCCCATTGCGGCGTGAGAAACTGCTGTACAATTCCACTGGTATCGCGCAACGGTTGATAGAGAGGTTGCCAGCGATCGGGATCGACAATAACGCTAAAGTCGCCAATTTCTGGGGGGTTAACGGGGGTATAACCAGTGGTGTCGGAGTAGTCTCCAAGTTGGTTGGATCCGTCGTTGCGACGGAACTGCATGAGGGTTTCGGCAGAGACGTTACCAATACCGGCCGGATCGGTGGTGTCGGTGGTGACATCAGCCGGATCGAAGCCTAACACGGTCATGGCTTCGTTAAACAAAGCGACTTGGGTGGGAAAGAGTTCTGCGAGTGTCCGATAGGCGGCGTAGCTGACGGCTTCGTTTTTGTTGGCGAGGGTGTTTTCACCAGGCGGACGCTGGAGGGTATTGCCTGTTTGGGTACTGACGGCCGGATCGTTGTAGGCGGCCCAGGCATCGAACATGGCAGTATGGACGATACCGTAGGCCCGAGAGGCGATCGTCGGCCCGACACCCGTTTTTCGTACCGCTTCCTGCATCACTTCATCCCACAAACTGACGCTGTTGAGATGAATGTCATCGAGATTTCGCAATACGGCGGGTTGTACTTGGTCGTTGGAGGCGACGAGAACGGCTTGGATCCCGTCGGTTGAGGGGTAGGCGGCGGCGTTGGGGGTCAGGTTCAGTTCGTAGTCGCTTTCTCCTCCTCGCGATCGCACGCTGACAAAATAGGTTCCGGGGTTAAGAAGCAGATCGAAGTCTTCGGGAACGCCATTCCCAGAGATAGAAGAGGCAATTCGTTCGCTGTCGGGGTCGATCGCGCCGTTACCATTAAAATCGCCAATGATGTCGATTTCAGTATTGTTATCGAAGTCGGCAAGGTCTACAATGAGTTGGCTGGGCGTATCGAGGGTAAAGGAATAAACATCTATCGGATCGCTACCGCCGATCGTCCCTGCGATGTTGTTGCGCGATCGCAGTACGCCTTCAAATCGAGCAGTTGCTAAGGTCTCGCCTGCTTCATCGTGGATGAAATCCTCTGCATCCAGTCCGTAAATTTGTAGGAACTTGCGAAAATCGTTTAAGTCTTCCATTGTCGGATCGCTCGCCTATAGTGTAATTTGTCAATCGTCCGATCGGGAGATTTTGCCCCCTATCGATAGTAGCAGTCGAGATCGAAAAGTGACATTAAAATATTTCGAGATGTTACGATCGCGGGTGGTATTGCCCACATCTAAATAATGAATCCTGCCTTCGATCGCTTTACCCCTCTGGCCGCCATTGCCACCACCCCTGCTAGCGCCCGTCGCTTACAATTGTTATGCGACGCAGCCGACGCAACCCTGTGGGTTCCCCCCGCATTAGCCCATCTGCCCGGAACGAAAGCGTACTCTGGATCCCTGAGAGACTGCCTGGCCGACCTGTGGCCCCAGCATCGGGCCTTTGTTTTCGGCTTGGCGGCGGGGGCGGTGGTACGCTTGATTGCCCCGTTGCTGCAAGATAAGTCGGTGGATCCAGCAGTGGTGACGATCGACGAGGGGGGCAAGTTTGTCGTCAGTTTGTGTAGCGGGCACCAGGGCGGGGGCGATCGCCTGACCCAACTCCTGGCCCGCCAACTTGGGGCCACTCCGGTAATTACCGGGACTTGTGCCGAGTCGGGACTCCCCGCCGTCGATCTGTTGGGGGAACCTTTTGGGTGGCGGCGCGGATCTGGGGACTGGACGGGGGTAAGTGCGGCGATCGCGCGAGGAGAAAAAGTCCAAGTCATCCAAGAAGCGGGCTCGAATTTGTGGCAGCAACATCTCCCGGAAGATCGTCCGTTTCAACTGGACTGGCACGATGTTTCACCACCGCAAGGACGGATCTGGATTAGCTTTACGCAACGCCAATTTGACCCGGATTCGGAACTGCCGAAAGTGCAGTGGCATCCGCGCGTTTTATGGGTAGGAATGGGCTGCGAACGGGGCACGCCCAAAGCGGTTTTAGAAGCAGCGATCGCGCGGGTATTTCGATCGCACCATCTGGCTGAAGATGCGATCGCGGGTGTGGCAACGATCGACATCAAACATGACGAAGTGGGGTTAGTGGAACTGTGCCGCGATCGCGCTTGGAAATTGCGTACCTTCCCGGCAGAACAACTGAACGCGATCGCGGTTCCCAATCCTTCGGACACGGTGAAAAATGCCGTCGGTACGGCTAGCGTTGCCGAAGCATCCGCCATTGCTGCTGTCGAGACGAAAGACAGTGCGCCGTTACTGGTTTCTAAGCAAGTTTACCGCGAAGACGGACAACCGGGAGCCGTTACCGTTGCTGTCGCCAAAAGCGACATTGAATTTGTGGGACGCACGGGACAGTTATTTCTTGTCGGTATGGGGCCGGGAAAACTAGAACAGATGACCCCGGCAGCACAAAACGCGATCGCCTCTGCGGATGCAGTCATCGGTTACAGTTTATATATCGATTTGGTGCGTCCTTTGTTGCAAGCGGGGCAAATTGTAGAATCCTTGCCCATCACTGAAGAACGAAACCGGGCGCAACGGGCGATCGCCCTGGCAAATTGGGGCTTGTCGGTGGCAGTGATTTCGTCAGGAGATTGCGGTATTTATGGCATGGCGGGGCTGGTTTTTGAGGCCTTGCGATCGTCGCGTTGGGATGGTAAAATACCTCAAGTACAGGTCTTTCCAGGAGTAACCGCCATGCAAGCGGCCGCTGCCCGCATTGGTGCGCCGTTGATGCACGATTTTTGTGCCATTAGTTTGAGCGATCTACTCACCCCTTGGAATGTTATCGAACAGCGCTTGCAAGCCGCCGCCACCGCCGATTTTGTGGTCGGTTTGTACAACCCCAAATCGCAAAAGCGCATCGAACAAATTGCCGCCGCACAATCTATTTTTCTCCAACATCGATCGCCGCAAACTCCCGTCGCGATCGTCCGTTGCGTCTATCGCGAAGACGAACGCATCGTTTTTAGCACGTTACAACACTTTCTAGAAGAGGCGATCGATATGTTAAGTGTTGTCCTGATCGGGAACAGTACGACAACGGTGGAAAAAGGATGGATGGTGACACCCCGAGGATACTATCAGTAACGCGATCGTCCTCCAATCCTAACTCTAGATTGACCAAGCCGATCGTGGATACAAGCCCCCGAATTTATTCGTGGACAACCAAAGCGAAGCATCCGCACAAGCCCCTGGCTTTAGACATGGGGTCTAAATTTTGCGAAAAGTTGGGGGTGTAGATTTTCTTCCCCCCAAACTTTTCAAGACGAATTTTTAATTTTTAATTTTTAATTCCGCGAAGCGGTTGACTTCTCTAATCCCCCATACCTAAAACCCCCAACCTAAATTACGAATTTGCTCCTTCTCGGGCGATAGGGCTTCAAAACCGCAAGTATAGGTTTCTAGAACGCGATCGAAAATGTAGTCGTACACCCGATCGAATTTATCGAACTCGTTCCAAAACAGCTTGAAATCTTGCCCCCAAGGAAACAACGTCACCACGTAGTTATCGATAACTCGCTCGACAGACAGCGAAATTCTCACGATTTCACTTTCGCTTTCGTCTTTGGTTTCAGGATGGGGATAGACTCTCAAAATGATATAAAAACTCAAGCCCCCTCGTTCGTCGGGGGCATCTTCTTCGTACTCGATCGCACAACCGATGTACTCTCCAAAGCGATCGCTAAACACGCGGGCAAACTCTTGACAGGCGCGACTCGCTTCTAAAACCTCTTGGCGAGCCTTGGCGTAAGCGCGGCACAAGCGTTCGTATTTAGACATTTTCCCTACCCAGTTTTAGGAAACTTTAGGCTCTATTTTTCCAGACTAATATCGTCGATGGCAAGTTAAGTTTTGGTAATCTCTGCTACAATTATCTGGCCGCGGTTGCCGCGCCTGCCCCCCCTCAGTGGTGCGATCGCGCCACTGAATGCGGCTCTCCTCATCGCCAACGGGCAAAACTCGATAGACTCTAAAGGGAGTAGCATACACAAAAATTTACAAAATTACAGATGTTCGAGCGGCTACAGACAATTTGGCTCGGCAAGGCAACAAACCCCTATTTTAACCCGAATTCGATGGCAATGGCGTTCGTCTCCCCTAGCCAAACACCGCGATCGCCTGCATTGGCACAGCTTAAGACCCACCATACCAGATGAGCGTACTGGGCGCACTCAAACCAGGCAAAGGTGAAAACCAGATAAAGAATCGCGATCGCGATCGATTCTCGATCCGAGGTTTTGGCAAGACTTCTCCAGTATACCAGCCAGAGCCAGAAATAGGCGATCGTCCCCAAAATACCAACGGAAATCGTCGTATCTAAAATTAAATTGTGGGCTTTGTTGGAGCTAATTATCTCTTGATGAAAGCTGCCATCTTCGTGGCGATAGTCGAAAGTAAAATCATCAATTCTCAGAATTGTTTCCAGTCCGGGAGTATGTTTCACGTAAGGATAGGCAATCCCAAATCCATCAAAGCCCCATCCGAATAGCGGTCGCCGTTGGATTCCCCAACCGGCCATTTGCCACAAGTAAACGCGATCGGAGGTCAGTTGTTGGGCGATCGAGAGTCCGGGTAATTGTTTTTGAGTAGTGGCAATACCGACAACAACCAAACCAATTGAAATCGCGATCGCGAGTTGTTTGTAATACTTGCGTCCGAGTTGGAAAGCTAACGCGATCGCGAGTGCGACAACAGCCATACGAGTGCCATTGAGTAGCAACACAACAACAATGGGAACGAAGGTTACGAGAAACTGCTGGCGACTCAACCATTTTTTCTGCCATGCGATCGATGCTAGCATGGCTGTCATGGCCAGGACGATCGCTGCATGACCGCGATGGGAATAAAAGCCAATGGGTTGGTGATTTTTGAAAACCGTGCTGACCAGGATATCGCCTTCGAGAACTTGTCCCGATGTGATGGTATAATCAATTTGCCAGTTGATGAGTTGGGGGACGCTAGCCACCGCTAAAAGAAGGCCGCCGAACAGCAGTCCGAACAGTTGCGATCGTCCCACTTGAGGATACACTTTCAGCAGCAAACTATTCGAGAGCGTAAAAGCTGCCACCAGACACCAGTACAGCCAACCATCTCCCATTTCCGCCTGTCCGAGAAAAGAATGCAATGGAAAGGGACTGTTGAGAGTCGAAACCAGTCCGATCGCGAGAAATAACAGCCACAACCCCAAACAAACCCACCAACGGCGAGAGACGGGAAAATGCTCTTCCCATGCTAAAATGGCGATATTGGAAACCACAATAACAAACAGAACCGCTACTTTCGGTTGCGTCCAAATTTCACCGCGATCGCTCCCAAAAGGGTTAACGAGAACGATACTCAAGGCAAACAGAACGATATAGTAGCGGTTCATCATTCGTTTATTTCCCCCGTTGGCGTTGCCATCTCCACCCTAACAGTCCGAAGGTAAAAATGCCAAGAACAGAACTCGGATCGGGAACATCAGCAGGTGACAAGGCTCGGACGCGAAAATCCCCAGTTTGGCCGTTAAATGCCAATTGGAACGGAATATCGGTGGCCTCTGCACCATCAAGGGGATCGATACCGAGAATTTGGAACGTAGAAACTCCTTCGCCAAAATCTTCGGTAAAGTCTACCCACTCTCCGGGACTGAATTCCCCGATAACTGTACCATCGACGACGACCGTAAACAAATTATTCGCATCCAATCCCGTTGGGAAGTTGAAGATGTCGGTAAACAAGGTGTCGTCTAGGGCTTGGAACTCGAGTCCGTAAGTTGTCACCGGATCGAACCACTTGTAGCTGGGAGCATCGAAAAACTCCTTCCAAGCCCCTACGGTTTTGTCTTCTAAACGAGGATTGTGTTGGTAAAATCCCGGATCGTCTACCGCATACCATTCCTCATTTGTGCAACCTTCATCGTCTTTAACTTCTTTCCAGTAGCCATCATCAACAATTTTATATCCACCACCACCTGCTCCGCCACCGCCACTGCCACCCGCCTTTCCTCCACCCCCCACTTTAACTCGTTTGCGGCGGGGAACCCAAACTAATTTAGTGTCAGCATCAGCACAGTTGATGGCGATCGTGGGAAAACGACGATCGCGGGTGTATCCCGGAAACTCGCTAGCTATCAGTGCTTCGTAGGTAAACTGAGCCCCTGCTTGCAGGAAAGTGACATCCGTGAACCGATCGAACACGCCATTACCATTTAAATCCGTGAAAGGATCGCCCGGATCGAAGGGTTCGTCGCCATCAGTGTTGACAAAGGCTTCTCCTTTGTCATACTGCCCGTTACCATTGTCAAAATACTCATCTCCCTCCTCATACTCTCCTTCACCGTCTCGATCCCAAAACGGTTCTCCCGGATCCCAAACGCCATTACCGTTGGTATCATGTCCTAATTCTGGATCTTGTTCGTCCGAACGATCCCAAATTCCAGGCAAGTTGTTTCCTTCCGGGTTATCTTCAAACTCGTCATGGGTTTTGGATTCCCATTTCCAAGAAAATCCATCCAGAACATCATATTTCTTATTTCCAAAATCGGCAATCAGAAAAGTTTCAAATTCCAGAAATGCTCCAGGCGGTAGATTTGGAATGTCGCGAAACCCCAATTCAACTAGAACTGGGTCTAAATATATACCTAGCTCGCGACCTGCGTTCTCTACATTAAAGTAGTTTGGTGGTACTGCTTGCTCGTGCCAATACCAGGGCACCGCATCTGCCCAAGTATAAAGATGTCCTCCATTCGGTAGATCGATGAATGGGGTACTTAATAAACCTTCAGCATTGCCATGGTTGTGAGTGCGAAATCGGAAATTTGTATCTGTAATAACCTGAAACCAATTCAAACTCTTTACACCCGTATCACGGAGAAGAGTTACCCAGTCAGTTCGAGTTTGTAGTTCGCTTATGTCCTCGGAGATAAAGAAGCGTCCTCCCAGCCCTTCCAAATTGGGATTGTTTTCAGGGGAAACTTCTTCTATAGTTATGCCTCCGAAGTTTTGATTGTTAACAACAAGATTGAAATTAATGGGACTTACATTAACTAGGCTGGCAGCCGAGGCTTTAGTACCGGAAAAATTAGCACTAACGCAAGCCGCCAAAACTGCGCTGAGGAGCGAGTATTTTTTTAAACCAGAATTTCGTTGGGTTTTCATGGTAAATTTCTCCAGGTGTTATACAGTGTTCAAAAAGTTTCGACTTCGTAAGTCGTGAGGTTAAATCGACATCTGCCCTCTATTCCGAATTGACGAAGGCAAATACGTTCTTCGTCCAAATGCAGGAACTGAGAGTCATCGGAGAAAGCGAGATCGGCAGGATTCCAAAGTCGTGAAAACCCTGGCACTTCCTGACACGCTTCAATGTCATAGAGTGCCAAGAAGTAAGTATCTGCCATTGAGACGGTAGGAGGATTTGTCCTATTAGGATCCCATGAAAGAAGAGTAACCAATAAAAAATGACGATCTGGGGAGAATTGAAAGGAGCCAGGAACGCCAGCACCGTTTCCCATTGACGGACAAATTTGTTCTAGAGTCGGATATTCGTAAATAGCAGTTCCTAATCGAGTTTGGGCAAAAAATATCGATCCATCTTTAGAGAAGCCATGAATCCTCTGGAACAGTCGAGCAATCTCTTCTCCAGTATCAATATTTAGAAAAACAGTCACATCGTCAAAAGGCGGGCTAAAGGGAGGAGTGAAAATAGACTGAGATATGGCAACGGTATTCCCACCGTCAAGAAGAAATGCTTGGACGGAAAAAGTTCTTCCCAAGCTAAAAGTGCGAATGGTTTCTCCCGTTTCGTTGTCGATAACAATAACAGTAGCTTGACGGCTTTGACGATCGACCCTAACAGAACGGTCTTGGTTCGCAGGCGAACTCTGCGCTCCAGCAGGTAACGCAGTTAACACCGCCAACACCAAGCCAGTTAAGATAGTCGGTAAGTAAGGTGGCGCTCTCATCGTTCGTTTACCTTAGCTTCAAATAAAGCGTAAATTCTTTGCTCGAACTTGACAATCTATCTAGGGAGATAGTTTTGAAAGGTGCAAAAGAGACGATCTCCGTCTTGGGTTGTACTCTTTGCGGATCGACTTGTCATTGTGGGTAGCAATGCGAGTCAGTCGTATGCAGTATGCGATCGCTCCCAAAAGGGTTAACAAGAACGATACTCAAAGCAAATAGAACGATATAGTAGCGGTTCATCATTCGTTTATTTCCCCCGTTGGCGTTGCCATCTCCACCCTAACAGTCCGAAGGTAAAAATGCCAAGAACAGAACTCGGATCGGGAACATCAGCAGGTGACAAGGCTCGGACGCGAAAATCCCCAGTTTGGCCGTTAAATGCCAATTGGAACGGAATATCGGTGGCCTCTGCACCATCAAGGGGATCGATACCCAGAATTTGGAACGTAGAAACCCCTTCACCAAAATCTTCGGTAAAGTCTACCCACTCTCCGGGGCTAAATTCCCCGATAACTGTACCATCGACAACCACTGTGAATAATTCGTCAGCATCCAATCCCGTTGGGAAGTTAAAGATATCGGTGAACAAGGTGTCGCCTAGGGCTTGGAACTCGAGTCCGTAAGTTGTCACCGGATCGGCCCATAGGTAACTAGGAATGCCGAAAAATTCTTTCCATTCTTCTAGCGTTTGGTCTTCTAAACGAGGATTTTGTTGGTAAAATCCCGGATCGTCTACAGCAGAAAAGTGTTCTTCCTTGCAGTCAGAATCTGCTTCAACTTCTTTCCAGTAGCCGCCATCAACGGTCTTGAAACCGCCACCGCCACTGCCCCCTACCTTGACACGACGGCGACGGGGAACCCAAACTCGCTCCGTTTGCGGTTCTGCACAATCGACGATAATTGTTGACAGAGGATGCTTAACAATCCCGTCTTCTTCAATTTTCTGCCGAGTATATCCAAAGTCCGAGTAGACTAACCCTTCGTGAAACGGTTTCCAGGTTGTTCCAGGTTGAATGGAAAATACATCAGATACAAAAACGGGAGCCTTATACGGACTATTGTCATCAATTTCAAAAGGTTCGCCTCCTGTCCAAACTCCATTTCCATCCCGGTCATGGAAAGTGCCATTAGTTCGCACTAAGATAGCCCATAAAAAACCCATGATAACGTCATAAGTTCGATTCCCAAAATCAGCAATCAAAAAAGTATCAAAGGTGAATATATTACCTGGGAGACCAGTGGGATAGTCCAGAAAGGATACTCCACCATTTTCATGAGTAAAATCATCGAGAAAGCCCGATAGTGAGTTACTTGGAATACCTGGAGGAGGAGGAGACTCGTTAAGATACCAAGGAATGTCGTCGGCCCAAAGATGGGGGAAACCACCAGCAGGTAGATCGACGAAGGGAGTGATTACTGGATTTCCTAAACGATCTCTTAAAGTGTAGTGTAGATTATTGGAAGTTACGACTTGAAGCCAGTTAAAGTGGTTAATAGTAACCCCAAATTCTTCTGAGATTTGAGAGTTGATTTTCTCTAAATTTTCCAGATCGGTATCAGCAATGATGAAGTCGCTTAATAACCCTTCTGATGTTATTAAATTGCTGCTAGGATCTTGTCCCAAAGACTCAGATATCTCAAGTCGCCCAAAAGGAAGATTTCGGGCAAATAGCCTCATCTCTAACGGATCGACATCTTCAGTAGAAACTCCCAAAATTGTTCCTGCTGACGCGGGACGCTGGAATATTTGACTGGCAACGCTAAGTGCCAAAACTGAAGTTAAAGCTAAGAGATGCAGGTTCATTTTTAGAAAAATCATGGGTATTTCTTCAGTCAGTTAATTGCAGAAATCTGGCGAGCTGGTCACTTCTTCAATTTCGCGAGTATTGAGATCGAAAAGCAAATTTCGCTTAGTTCGCTCGGTAATAGGAAGTGATATAGCCCCTTCAATATACAGATAGCTAGAATTACGAGCAAAACACATTCTCTGGGCTGACAGAAGACGCAGATCGGAGAATTCTCGAACAAATTGGCAGGTATTTAACTCAAAAAGCCGTTCTCCCTTGAGTGCAGATCCTGGATTTCCAAAAGGGTAATATTCATCAAATGCTGGCCTGCTTGTCCAAATACTAATAAGTAAGTGGTCATTATCCGGCGAAAACTGCATCCACGACGGGCCTCCCGATCGCGCGTAGGGGACACTACAAGTCTGTCTGAGGTTTGGATAGTCGTAGACAAAAAATCCATCCCGATAGTCGAAAGCAATCAGTTTTTCTAAATTGTGAGAAAACGCATAGACTTGGTAGTCAAGGCGATCGATCTCTTCCCCAGTTTCCATATCCCAAAACAGAGTTTGGTGAAGTTGAGAAGCAGCCGCTACCCGACCGCCATCGAGCAGCCATGTAGTTCTGATGACCCTTTCCTCTGGCATTTGAAAGGTGCGAACGATTTCTCCAGAAGCAAGATCTCGCACAGTGACTCGACCTTGACGATCTCCATGGATTTCGTAGTTTCCCAAACGATTGGTGAATCCTCCCACCCGCCACTGGCCAATGCCATTTTGGGGTTCTTCCTCTTCTCTCTCTCCCTCAGTCGCTACAATAGCGGGGATAGTCGAGTCAAAGGTAGAACGGTTTTCGTTCGCAGGCGGCCTTTGCGATCTAGCAGGTAACGCAGTTAACACCGCCAACACCAAGCCAGTTAAGATAGTCGGTAAG
>CAKZKB010000433.1 GCA_937121005.1 uncultured cyanobacterium
TAGACATCCCACTCGTTGGTGTCGCTGTTGTGACGCTGCCAAGAGACTACCAAACGGCCGTCTTTGAGGGTGTCGATCCGGGGGAAGTGTTCCCAGTAACCGGGAATGCTGACATCGAAGCGATCGCCTGCGGGGTTGCCAAAGCGATCGTATCGCTGACCTTTAATCCCGCCTTGGGGGCCGTTTAGGGCCCAAACCACCAGGAAGCCACCATCGTCTAAGGGTAGCAGTTGCGGGCCGCGTTCGTTGTCGCCGACGCTGGAGATCTCAAATTCATCGCTGATGGGGTTGCCATCGGCATCGTAACGCCGTCCGTAAACGCCAACGGTTTCGCCGAATAAATTTTGTTCGATCCAGGTGACGACAAAACCGCCATCGGCTAACCAAACCACATCGGGACTGTATTGCGAGTTTTCAGTGGTTTGATTGATAAGAAATTCATCGCCAATGGGGTTATCGTTGCCATCGAAGAAGCGACCGTAAACGCCGTAGCTGCTACCATCGCCAGCCGACTGCCAAGTAACGATATAGCGATCGTCGTTGAGTACCGCTACCTGCGGGTTGTCTTGACGTTCGACAGTGTTAACGTTGATGCGAAACTCGTCGCCAATGGGGTTGCCATCGCGATCGAAACGCTGTCCGTAGGCCCCGGTTTGGCTGCCATCTTGACCCCAAGACGACCAAGTGACGAGGAATTCGCCATTGGGGAAGGTTGCCACAGAACTGCTAATTTGTTCGTTGGCGGTATGGCTGTTAACCAAAAATTCGCTACCCGCAGGCGTACCGTCGTTATTGAAAATTTGGCTGTAAACGCCGGATTCGTTAGCAGTCGATCCGGGAGGGTTGGAGTCTTGTTTGTTAGACGACCAAACCACCAAGAAGCGATCGCCGTCTAAAGCGGTAACGTAGGGGAAACGTTGGTCGTCGGCGGTGTGGGTATTGATAAGGAAAGAATCGCCGACGGGATTGCCATCTTTGTCATAACGCTGTCCGAGAATGTCAGACTCGGTGTTATCGTCGCGATCGCTTGTCCAAGTGACGACGTAACCGCCATTGGAAAGGGAAGTGACATCAGAAATGGGAACGGAGATCGAATGACGTTTCCAAGCGTCTTTATCTTCGTTGACCTGGATCTCGGAACTGACAGGATAAACCGGAGGTTTGCTGGCGATTCCGTATTGCAGGTGATCGATTTCCCAGTTGCTACTATCTGGCATTCGGACAACAATTTTAGAAATGCCAGTTTCGTTATCAACGCCAAAGAAGCGATCTTCTCCCGTTGACGACCCACCCGTACCGTCACCGAGTTCTTGCGGGCCGATAATACCTAAAGAATTGCCATCGGCATCGAAGGCTTCAAATTCGACTAAACCGTAGCCATTCCCTTTTTCGTTGGTAGATACACCAACATCCGTCCAGGCGATTCCGGCGTGGGTAGGATACTTGCCGAGAATGTCTTTATCGAATTCAAACGTTACCGAATCGTTCAAACTCAGCCAGCTTTGACCGTTGTTATTGCCATTTCCAACAATGCCATCGTCGCCATCAACCGAGTCGGTACTCTCGTTCGATTTCACTGTTCCGTGAGAAACGGTTACACCGGGAACGTTCAGCGATCCGTCTTCAAAATCTTCTAGATAGAATTGGTCGAACTCCAGATCCTTAAACGGACTGTCATCGAAGCTGAGATAGGCACTATCCGGCTTGTGGAACTTGGCAGCATTTTCGGTAACAGTCGCCGCCACCGTCACCGGAGTTTTAGATGTACTTGTGCCATCCGTCGCCACCACCGTAAAGGCGGGAATGTTGTCACCGAAAGTATCGGGAATCCAAACCAGTTTTTCTCCTGGCGAGAGGGTTTCTCCTGGCGAGACAGGTGTACCGTCTTTGGTTAGCGTCCCGGATTCTAGGGTTTCGATTTGGAAATCGATGTCGTCGCTGTCAGCATCCGTCGCATCGGAAGCGGCGAGGAGTTGTTCGTAAGTGAGGGTAACGGGTTGGTGTTGGGTGATGTCGCTGAAAGGTGCGATCGTCGTTAATTTCGGTGCGTGGTTATCGCTTAACCGGCCGTATTGTAGGTGATCGACTTCTAGCCAGTTATAAACTCCGGGAAGGCTAAGGGTGATTTTTGAGATTCCCTCTTTGTAATTGAGACCAAAGAAGCGATCCTCTTCTGCATGATAATACCAACTTCCGTCTCCTAATTGAGATCCCTCGACAGTCCCCAGGGAATTCCCCTCCGCATCAAAGGCTTCCAAAGTCACATCAACTAGACCGTATCCAGCATCCGTCCACACAATTCCTGCATGGGTCGGCAACTCCCCTAAAACATCTTCGTCAAACTCGAATGTGAAGAATTGACTACCGATGCTAGTTGCGAAGCTATTACCGAACCCTCGACCATCAACGGAACCATCATCGCCATCGACTGAATCAGCCGTGTCAATGGCATAAGAAATTAATGTGGGAACAGGAGTCGTTACGCTGACACCTGGCGTATTTAAGGCTGCATCTTCAAAGTCTTCGAGGTGGAAATAGTCGAACGGTAGATCCTTAAACGGACTGTCGTCAAAGCTGCGATAACCTGTATCAGAATTGTAGAACGTTGCCGTTTCTCCCGCCGGAATTTCGACGATACCGTAACGGATCCATTCTAAACCTGGCATATCGTTCCAATTTCCATCACCGTAGAAATTGGTTTCGGTGAAGTCTTCACCTTCTGGCGTGTGGAGAACGTTATCTTTTCCTCGCCATTGAGTGAACTCCACAGCATCACCATTGATCCATATATGTTCGCCTTCGGTTGCACCGTAAAGGGGACTATCGGTTAAGCCGATCCATTTCCCACCCGATCCGAAAGTATCAAACAGCCATTGATTTTCTGCTGCATCATTAACAGCCACTAAATGACCACCCAACGCCGCAGCCTGTTCTTGTGCGCCTAACCAGGTATCGGGTACGGTGAGAACGTATTTGTTACCCGTTTCGGGATGAATGACAATCCAATTGTTGGTGTCTAAAGTAGGAGAAGTATTAGGAACTTTGCCAAAGAACGACCAGTTCAGAATGTCATGATTTTGCCAAGAGGCGGCCGAGGCACTGGTAAAGCCAACCCAAGCCTTATCGTCCTGGGAATTTAAGATGGCATCTAAATCAATTTCAACGCTGGATACAGGTGTTGCTAGGTCGTCGATAAACACTTCTAGCCGACCGTTGTTGTAAGTCACTTTGGCAGTGTGGACATTGCCATCTGATAAGTCGGGAATGCTGGTGACAACTTCCTGAGACAGACTAGAATCAGAGGTTTTAATCCTGATATGGTTAGCATTCGGATCTTCTAGATTTTTGAAAGTATCGAACTCGATCGCGATACTGTTCTCGATCCCGCTATATCCTTTGTTTCCACCGCCACGACCCAAAGCAGTAGAACTGTCATTCTGAATGACAAAAGCAAAGCCATCTGCACCGGAGTTGACGATATCGCCGATCTGGAACTGGAATGTCGTTTCAAAGCCATTAGAAATTGGCTGCTTGTCACGATACCAACTTCCCCCAGTTTGTTTTTCTTGTGACGGTGTAACCCGCAGACGATCGTCCACAATGATAGCATCGCCAACTAGGTTAAAATCGTTGGCAACACTAGAATCAAACTTGGCAATCTTGAAACCACTGTTTGTATTTTGTAACTCCTGACGAATATCGGACAAACTCGCACCCAAACCGAGGCGATCTTGCCAGTAAGAAATCTCAGCCGCGATCGGATCGCGATCGAGAACATCTTTATAAATCGCCTCAATTTGTTGTTTCGCTTCTTGGAACCCAGTATCGTGTGCGAAACGCCAGCGAATATTGGCTAAAGACTCGCCTGCTTGCCATTGGTTCGTCCAGAATTGGAGTCCACCTGCATCAGCGTTGCGTCCCAACACTTCTAAATAAATGCGGTTGATGGGATGTTCGTCGGTAATGGAAACCGTCGTCGTTCCCAGAGACGCGATCGCGTAATCGTTACTCTCGGCTAACTTAACAACGATCGTCTCTTCACCATCTAACAAATCGTCTTGCTTCGGTAAAATCGGAATCGTCACCAACGACTCGCCAGCCGGAATGGTAATGGTTCCGGGTAAACCGTTGTAGTCAACCCCATTGGTTGCGTCTCCCGTCAAGGAATAGTTCACCGTCAAGGGTTCGCTAACATCGCCAATGCGAGTAATTAAAAGTTGTCCCGCGTTGCCATGTTCTCCCGCTTCTGCGTCGGTAGCCGTGATGAGGACGATCGGTTTTTCTAAATCGTAGGGATCGATTTCTACGATACCATGTAAGTCGCCCGTATGGACGCGATCGTTCCAAGTTCCCGCAACGTGCTGATTGATAACGGCGAAGTCTTCATTCCCTGCAATGAAGTTATTGGGTTCGCCAGGTTTCCAGTTGGTATAAGTGACAGGTTCGCCACTGACCCATTTGAAATCATTTTCAGTTGCACCGAAAAGTTCGCTGTCGGTGAGGCCAATATAGTAAACCGACGAAGTGCCAAAAGTGTCCGTCAACCATTCATTTTCGGCTTCATTGTTGATGGTGACGAGGTTGCCACCTAACGATTTAGCGTACTCTTGCGCTCCTAGCCAAGTCGAATCTTGAGGCGATAGCAAATAAACGCGATCGCTGTCGGGATGAATGTAAACAAACGGCCCGTAAGTAGACGCACCCGTGTTGTCCGCGATCGTCGCAGTGGCAGCATTTTTACCATCACCAATGGCATAATTGCTGTCAGCGACTAACTGAATATCCACAGTTTCATCGGCTTCTTTCTCGGCATCCGCTAACGCCACAATGGGTAGCGTCACCGCCGCCAAACCGGCCGGAATCGTAATTTCTCCGGTCAAATTGTTGTAGTCGTCGCCATTGGTTGCGGTTCCCGCAACGGTATAGCGAACGGTTAGGGGTTCGGTGGTGCTTCCCGTGCGTTTGATGACGAATTGAGCCGCATTGCCATCTTCTCCGGCAGTGGTATCCAGAGACTCCAAAATGACGGTGGGTTTGAGATAGTTTTTGGAAACCCAAGCGTCGTGGTTGCCAACGTTCGTACCACCAAAAGAACCACTTGTCCGACCCGCTTGATAAACATTGCCATCGCGATCGAGGGTGATATCTTCGATGCGAATGCTACCCGGAACGCCAAATTGTTCCGTGCTAATCAAGTTGCCATCGCTGTCGTATTTGGCGACAAAACTGTTCCAATTTCCGACCTTCCCTTGTCCGGGTAACGTGCCTTGGGTTTCGCCAGCCACATAGATGGTTCCTGTGTCGTCAACCGCCACTTCCCAGGCGCGATCGTCGGCATTTGTACCGATTTGCTGCGACCACAATTTGTTACCATTGCTGTCATATTTGACAACAAAGGCATCTTGTCCACCAGCATTTGTATTGCCATCAAAATCGCCTTCTGTCGTACCGACAATGTAGAGATTTCCATCGCGATCGCTGCTAATGGCAACATTGCGAGCAAATTCTCCTGCTCCTAGATGCGATAGATAGCCATCATCTGCATCGCTACCAAATTGCCGCATCCAGACCTCATTTCCAGCGCGATCGTACTTGGTAATAAAGACATCCGTACCGCCTGCATGGTTGCCATCTAACGCGCCTTCAGTCACGCCAACCGCGTACACATTGCCATCGGAATCGCTTATCAAGTCGCGAATGGCATCTTGTTTGTCAGTGCCAAATTCTCGCGACCAAACTTGCTTTCCTTCGCGATCGAACTTATAGATAAAGTTCTGGGAACTTTCGCCATGAAAAGTATAGTCAGTAAAACCACCAACATAAATGTAGCCTTCATCATCAATGGTGATTCCACTGGCCCAATCTTGAGTGAGGGTATCGATGTATGCAGGCGTTTCCCAAACTTCATTTCCTTCCGGATCCCATTTTGTCAATGAAATGCCACTGCTATAAGAATCGGGATTGGCAATATCATAACCGATGGTATAGATGTTACCCTGTGCGTCTAGGGCAACATTGTTATTGTAATCGTAAGCTGTGGTTCCCGTTTGACGAGTCCAGACAACATTCCCATCAGCGTCGTATTTGACTAAAATCGGATCGGGCCAGTTAGCACCAGCACCACTCGCATTAGTATGACCGTCAAGCGATCCGCGAGTGAATCCGGCGGCATAAATATTGCCGTAACCATCCACATCAATTCCGGTAAACTTGTCGTAATTTGGCGTTCCCAACTGTTGAATCCAAGGATCGGCCGGAATTGCCTTTGTTCCGTACACATTCAACTTCCAATCGTTGATAACCCCAATGTCGCCACGACGCTTATCCGTTACCGTCAGCGTCCAATCGCCTTTAGAGGATTCATCCCAATGACGCACCGAATTAAACACCCACTTGATGTTATCTTCCTCATCTTCTCGCCAGTCAGCAAGTACCGACTCAGTTCCATCCGGCGAAGTCAATTTAATCTCCAGATCGCCTCGGGAAGCATGATCGATATCCACCACTACTTCCACCCATTCAACGGTAATATCCTCATCAATACGAACCGTCGAACTTACAGGTTTGGAGTGGCGAAACTCGCCATCGGGAATTTCTAACGGTTCCTCAAACACCACCTGCTTCGACACCGACAATTCCGGGGCCACCAGTTCCCAGTTGGCCGCCATGTCCACCGCCGCTTCCGCATCGACGATCCCGAACCCGTAGCGGGGACTGTGACGCAAAGCATCTCCCGGTTCTCCCGTCCAATCGGCTTTGTCGTCGTGGATGCCATTCCGATTGGCACTGCGGACTAAAATATGTTGAATGTCGCGAACCGTCAAATCGGGGTTGACTTCCAACATCAACGCCACCACCCCAGACACCAACGGGGCCGCGGCCGAGGTTCCCCCAAAGCGATCGGTATAGAGTCCTTCTCCGTTGGAACCGGACGCATAACCGCCAACGGTGATATCGGTGGTTGTCACCCCTTGACCGCCGCCACTGGACGGGGCCACCACCATCAACGAGGCGGCCGGTTCGCTGGCCCAGGTAAAGCGACCGTTTTTGTAGGTGGTAGACTGTTCTTGCTTGAAGTCGATCGCCCCCACAGAAATGGTATGGCGAGAACTGGCAAAGGCATTGTAGTTGCCGCTTTCCCGGTTCTGACCGCTATTTCCTCCCGCAAAAACGTAGGTATTCCCCTTGCCATCCCGGCCGTGGGTGGCCCCCAGTTGCAACGCCATCAGACTTAACGGCGGGGCCGCAAAGGATCCAGCTTTCCAACTGTTGTTATAGATATCGATCTCCTCGGCCGCGTGGGTGAGGGCCGAAGCGATGTGATAATCGGTGACATCATCCGCCAGCAACCGCAGGGACACCAAATCGGCATCTGGGGCCACGCCTAATGCCCCAGGGCCTTCGCCACTGGCGGCGGCCACCCCGGCGACGGCGGTTCCGTGTAGGTAGGGAGGTTGAGGCGATCGCTGTTCGTCGCCATCCAACCAACTAAAATTCCATACCCACTGTTCGTCCAGGCCCAAACTGTCAGCCAGCCAACTCCAATTCCATCCCCATTGTTCGTCTACTTCCAGGGAGTCACTCAGCCAACTCCAGTTCCATCCCCACTGTTCGTCTAGGGGTAAGGAGTCACTCAACCAACTCCAACTCCAGCCCCATTGTTCCTGCCATTCTATAGCATCAGATAGCCAACTGAAATTCCAGCCCCACTGTTCTTTCCAGGGAACTTGGTCGGTTTGCCAACTCCAATTCCATCCCCACTGTTCCTCAAAACCGAGGGCATCAGACAGCCAACTCCAACTCCAGCCCCATTGTTCTTGCCAAGACACAGAGTCGAACAGCCAACTCCAATTCCATCCCCATTGTTCGTCCCACAATAGGGGATTGAACAGCCAACTCCAATTCCATCCCCACTGTTCTTGCCATTTTACGGGATCGGACAGCCAACTGAAACTCCAGCCCCATTGTTCTTGCCATTCTTGGGGTTCTTCTAGCCAACTCCAATTCCAGCCCCACTGCTGCCCGAGTCCCATTAAAGCAGACAGCCAGCTATGACTCCAGCCCCACTGTTCCTCGATATTTTCCGGATCGTTCAACCAACTCCAATTCCAGCCCCACTGTTCTTCTAAAATCTTCAGCAGTTCGTCTTGAGTATAGGGTAAAACCGTGTCGCCGTCGGACTTAAACTCGTTGCTGAGGTTAAAGTCTTTGCTGAGATCGAACTGATAGTTATCGAATAAGTCGGGATGATCGGGATCGATACCGTCATCAACCACGCCAATGGTGACACCTTCTCCCGATAGAGATTGGTTGCCATTCCAAGGCAGTCCTTTCGTCCAAGCATCGACGACATTAGCATCGGGTAAATGCCATGCCTTGTTATCTGTAACGATTGGATGTTTCGGATACTTGTCTTTTGACTTCTTGGAGTTGGGATTCGACGAATCCAAACCGTACCACAACAAGGGATAGAAAAATTCTACATCTTCCTGTGCGGCTAAATATCCGGCAATTTTGACCGCATCGACATCTTCGGGAAACTCCAGCGTGTAGGTGTTGGGAATAAACCCAGTTTCGCCGAGGTTCGCTACGCCTAAATCCGTTAACTGGCTAAGGATGTCGTCGATGTTGCCATCTGGCGGTAAGGCGATAACCCAGTCGCGAACGCGATCGAGTTCTTCGGGATCGATCGCCGCTAAATCTGCCAACTGTTCGATCCCTTTTTGCACCAGATCGGGGAGAATTAATTCGTAGTCGGGCCAATTGGGCTCGCTAGTAATGGCGATACCCGTATCAATTGTATAGATGTCGTCGCCACTGTAATCTTTGATGGCAATGTCGATTTCATAATACCCCGGTGGCAGATCTTCGGTGATATCGCTGTCAAAGTCAATGGTTCCGTCTTCACCAATTTGGAAGTTGTCGATATCGGGAAGATCGACGATCGTCCCGTCGATGGTGGTAATTTTGACATTGACGCGATCGATGGCATCGATAATTTCTTTGTCGTTGACTTTGCCGATAATTGAGATGTTCTCGTCGTCACCGTAAAAGGTCTCGATGTCAACTTCGACCGGATCGACTTTGGGATCTTGATATAAAGGCAGATCTTCACCAGAACCGATGAGATAAATCACGGGAAGCGAGAGTTCTTGTCCGACAACGAGGCGATCGTTATCTTCAACCTTAAACCGCCGACCGTCTTTATCTTGAATTTCGCGCCAGCGATTGCCGTTATCTAGTTCTCGCTGCGCGATCGACCATAATGCATCCCCTTCGCGGACGATGTAGGGACGGCGGAATTTGGTTTCGATAACCGTTTCTTTCGGATAAATAGCGCGATCGCTTTCCGGTTGCGTCGGACTTTCAGACGGTTGTGTTGGCGGAATCGTGCTGTCGGGGAGTTCGATTTTAGGAATCGCGATCGCTTCCGGTTCGGTAATGCGAGCAAAGGCGATCGCGGCTCCTAAATTTAACAATCCTGCCCCGGTTTCTGGATCCCAATTGGCGCGATCGAGATCCGTTGCTGTATTTTTAAGTATCTCAATGACTTGGCGATAGCTGAGTTCGGGATTGACTTCCCAAACCTTAGAAATGGCTCCAGTAACAGTTGCAGTGGCGCGAGAAGTGCCGACTAATTCTCCTTCTTCCCCTTCTCCAGAGGCGAGAATATCCAAACCAAAACCATAGCTGGAATCGGGATCGCGATCGACTCCTTCAGCCGCAGAAACTTCGGCATTGACTTCTTCTGCCGCACCCACTGTAATGATATTATCAAATTCCTGGGAAGCCTGTCCTAAAATGGACATGACTCGTCCTTCGTCACCCGCCGCAGCCACAATTAAAACCCCTTGCTGGCGAGCCATTTCTAATGCTTCTCGCTCTCGCGGTGTCAATTCGTAACGAGTGGTAATATTACCATCATTGTCAATTTCAACGAGATCGAAACTGAGGTTGACGATCGCATTTTGTTCTCCGTCACCAGACTCGACAAATTCAATCAACGACTCGGCCCAGTCTCCCGATCCAACCGCACGACCCAGCCACAATTCTACATCAGAATTGATGCGCTCGATCGCTTCTACGACTTGAGTTCCGTGTTGCGTAGTTTCGCCTTCCACTAACGGATTTTCGTCGTTTTCAATAAAATCAAATCCGAGTTCGGCACGGCCGCTTTTTACGGCTTCTAAATTGCTGTTAAAGCCAGTGTCGATGACCGCGATCGTGTTAGAACTGCTGTTGCGATCGCCATTTACAATGTCGGGTAAATCATCAGTATTGCCAGTTTGTTTTGTTGCCAGAATTTCATTGTCAGAATCAAATTTTTCAAGTTCGGCCTCGTTAAGAGAATTAATCTCCTCGATCGCATCTCCTAAATCAATGCTACCAAAATCAGCATCAGAACTTGCCTGATTTTGAATGGAGGCGCGATCGCCATTATTTCCAGTTTCCCCACTTTGGTTTTCTTCTTGACTGTCATCCCGTTCGGTATCGCTGGAGTCGAGATTGCTATCAGAGGCGATCGTCGCATCCGCTAACGAATTAGTTTCGCTTTCTCCGACATTTGTTTCCGAATTTTTAATGATTTCCGATGTAGCAGAATTGCCACTTTCGGCAGCATCTACATTAGTATGCGGATTGGCGATTGCTTCCGAACTGCTACTATCGCTATTGTTAATGCTAGGATTTTGAGTGGTAGCAACTTCACCATTGCTGACACTAGAATCTGTATTCGCGATGGACTCAGAGTTGGTACTTTCGTCATCGCCGATCCCCGAACTAGCATTAGTATCTTCGACGATCTCAGAACTGTCACTTTCGCCATCGCTGACAGAAGCATCGGTCAAGTTGTCAGCGACTTCAGCCTCAACTTCCGCCAAGGGACGATCGTAAGGTTTAATATACTCGAGTAAGGCTTCCCCGACTTCCGTTTCTCGCCAATCTTGCTTCGATTTGAGTACCTCATCGACAGTGGGAGCGCTTCCTTTGGCTCCCCGAACTTGAAAAACAATGTCGTTATAATCGCCATCGCTCCGATTGCTGTCGGTGCGAATATCTTCCATCACAAACGTCGTTCCGTTCCCGGTGACATCAGCAATTTGTCCTGTATGAAATGAGTCGTCAGGATTGGCAGTTGCTAAAGAAAATAAAGGCCGGTTCGCACCGCCAACGGATGGATTTTCTACCACCCGAGTCACGCTACCATTGGGAACGAGCATGAAAGCAAACTCGTCTCCGGCTCGCATTTGGAACGTTTTAACGCCGCGATACTCGCCGGAGTTCCAGTTTGATTCCCCCAAACCCGCACTAAAACGTGCGCCTTCAATGCGATCGGAAATGACAACGTGCCCTAAAGTGGAGTTACTATTCGCACGACCTGCTACTTCCTGAATAAACGCTTCCGATCCCAACTCAAAATCGTCGATTCCTGCCAAACTAAAAATCGCCAGTTCCCCTTTATACGCGCCGCTATCGAAGAGAAAATCGATTCCGACTTCACCACTTTCGCCGACGACAAATACACCCGCTTCAAATTTAGGAATCGAGGATGCGATCGCCGCGATCGGATCGTTTTCTTCCTCTCGTTCCGATTTGACCTCCTCCGTTTCTTCAGTTTCCTCTAGTTCGGATTCTTCGGAGTCGATCGCATCTTCATTTTCGCTGGCGTTGTTATCTAATTCAGACGATCCTTCGCTAACTTGAGAGCGATCGCTCTCAGTTGTAACAGTTTCAGAACTGCCTGCAATATTGGCATTGCGATCGGGGTTTTCGCGAACGGAAACATTGACATCAATATCGCTATTGTCGGAATCGCTACGCTCTCGATCGCCCAGTTTCTCACTCTCGGCAATATCAATATTAGTATTTTCAGTTAGGTCTTCATCTCCCAACTCATCGCTGACGCTGCGATCGGGATCTATATTTGTAGGGTTAGTCCGATTTTGATTGTCTAATTCGTCACTGGTGACATCAGTATCAGTATTTTCAGTCAGTTCTTCATCTCCCAACTCATCAGTGTTGGAGACAGTGCTATCCACATCAATATTTTCGACGCGATCGCGCCGTTGTCCCTCGATCGCGTCAGATGTGTCGCCTTCTTCTAAGTCGGTTATCTCTGTTTCCGCATCAGTATTCGTTTCCCAATCGCTCGATTCTATTGAAGCGATATCCTCTTCACTTTTTTTAGCTGCATTGCGGCGATCGTCCGGGGATTCAGGGACATTCTCTTCTTTGACATCGTCTAAGTCGTCCGCACCATCAACCTCAATATCGCCACCATTCTCAACATCCAAATCGCGATCGCTTTCTTCATTGAAAAATCCCAAATTTTCTCCCACATCCTCCTTGCCAATATCACTGGCATCATTATCGGAGATATCGATCCCATCGTCAGAAAAAGAGTCTTCTCGAACCTCCTCTTCTCCAAGATCGCTCTCGTCTAGAGATGACGGTTCCTCAACATCGCCAGTCTCCTCTTTAGAGGGCAAATCGATCGCCTCAGTTTCTACACTAACAGTATTGTTTGTAAACGAGCTATCTCCACTATCGAGAGCAACATCGTCCGCATTGTCACTCGTATCAACTAAACCGCTAGGGGTCAAGATCGTCTCGAGAATAAACGTCTGCCAAGACGAAGAGGAAACCATTTCGGTTTGTCCTTTTTTCCAAACCGATTCGGAATTTTTAAAGTAACGCTGCTTAATCCATTGAGAAAAACGACGTGCGTGGAACCAAAACATAACCCTGTACCCCCTTATGGCGAAAGCAGTCCAATGGTTCGGACGCTCAACAAACTGGCACACTCCATATCAATTTAGCATTAAAATATGCTACCGCGCAAACTTTGCAAAAACTTTACATTCGTCAGCGCGATCGTCAAGATGGAATGGAGCGACTGGAATTTCGCTCTATACTTCTATCTGGCGTAAGAGTCAGTTTTTACGGGAGTTACCCCAAAAAGAAACAAAACTTAACAATTTACGGACGAACTCGCGGCCGGGATCCAACGCTGCTATCCGCACAACCGAGAGTCGGCAACTAACCGATGGTAGTTGCCACAGTCGCTCGGCTGCTTGTAATTATGGTAAGAAAAGATGAGGTATGATGCGGACGAAAGGACTTGAACCTTCACGCCTTGCGGCACCAGAACCTAAATCTGGCGCGTCTACCAATTCCGCCACGTCCGCGCTCGTGCCATCTATGATAGATAGTGCGTGGCGGCGGTGTCAATATTTGTATTAACATCGATCGTCGATGAATGCCGCCACACACCCTACCAGGATGTATCGACATTATAGCGCATACCAACGGAATTTTCAGTCGCAAACCTTTACTCGGAAGTCGAGGGAATTTCCGCCGAAGCCAGTTCTACTGGATCCTCGCGTACCGGGAGAGGATGGGTTTCGACGACGAAGGGTAAGTTCATGCCAATTAAACCGCGTTGGATGCGATCGAGGGTTTCTTCAAAGACGACGAACATGGGATAGAGGCGATCGGCCCCTTCGCTGATAATATGGCGGTAGCGGTGGGGCATGACCCACTCGTAGTCTTTACTGAGCAGCACTTGAGTTTTGCGCCAACGTCCCACCAAGTCGGATAAATCTTCTTCGGGACGGTGGACGAAGACGAAAATTTCGATTCCGGTTTTGATTTTCCAGTCGGGATCGCACATCATTACACCCAGTTCGCAGGGGAGACAGAGGGTTTCTCCTGTCCCGACTTCCATCCCGCTTACGCCGCGTTGGAGAATTTGCGATCGCAATCGTACCAGAGGAAAGGGCAAGGCGATGACGCTTTCGTCCGATCGTCTGAGGCTGGGAATGGCTTCAAAATAGGGTCGATGCGCTTTTAAAAGCTCGATGGTTGACACTGCGTCGCAGTGTTCGCTCAGCCAAGTTTCGTATTGATGCTTTTGAACGGGCATTATACCAATTTTGGATGTTAGATTTTGGATTTTGGGGAAGCGGTTTAGGAGGCGCGATCCTCATTTTGTTCTATTGTACTCGGGTTCTCAGTTTCTTGCCGCCCCGGACAACGGTAAAGTTGGTACGGAATGCCGATACGATGGTAGTTTTGCGGATCTCGTTGGCAGTGGCGATCGCCGACGGAAAGGCGATCGGGGTAGGCGGCTTGGCGCAGTCCTGGCCCCACCACCCACACATCGAAGGGGACGGGGAAGGGGGAGGTTTGGGACAGTTGCAGCCACAGGCGATCGTATTGGGGCGATCGCGGCCAAAAGGCAAATTGTGTGGCAGCGTTGCGATCGAGTTTCTCAATTTCTAACACGAAACTGAGTCCTAATGCAACTTCTTGTAGGTCTTGATATCCGGTGGCGACGATGGCGGGACGGGACGGATCGATGTTAATATCGGCCGCAACGCGATCGGGATAGTAGGGTTTGTAGAATGCGCCGTTGTTAACGATTAACACTGAACTGAGAAAGCCGATCGCGATCGCCCGTAGGGGCGAACGGCGTTCGCCCTCTTTTAAAACCAAGCTCGGGAAACCGATCGCGATCGTCTTTAGAGGGGTTGGCGTAGCCTGTGCGCGATCGCCTTCTTTCCAGGAATGCTGTTTGTTGTCAGGGTCAACGCCGTTGACCCCTACATTTTTTTTTGTTACTGAATGGCACAAACTGGCAGCCGCGATCGCGCACAGACTGGGATAGTATAGAAAATGATAGCGCGGGGCGACGGTGATATCTTTGCCGAGGATATAGACAATGGCGAAATAGGCAAGCAAAACCCAAGCGGTGAAGCTGGTTAAAATAAAGGTTGATAGCCGAGTTTCGGGTTGTCGCCACAGTTGTTTGTAGCCTTGCCAAACTCGATGGACGAACCAGATAAAAAACGCGATCGCGGCGATGCCAAAGGGAACCGCTACCCACAGCGATCGTCCCTCAATTGGCGGCACGACAACCATTGCGATCCAAGCGGCGATCGTCTGGAAAATTGGCGCAAAAATATCCGTCCAGTGCGGAGTGAAGGGAACGAACCAGTCGGTTTCTGGGCGATTGAAAT
>CAKZKB010000434.1 GCA_937121005.1 uncultured cyanobacterium
TATCTGGCTATCTGCCAGAAACCGGGTTTCTTGCTTGCACCTAAATGCTTCCCTATTTAGCCTACCACGCTACCCCCCTGAATGGTTACAAATCAACAATTATGCCCCCATAGCCGAATACTGTTTGAGTCCTTGTCGCCACAACCAACGACTGATAATATAGAAAAATGCCGTCCAAGCGAACATAATTAATATACTTCGGCCGAGGTGGGGAACGGGCAACCCTACGAGTAAAGCGGCGGGAAAGTAAACGTAGTAGGGAAATGGAGTCCAATATAAGATCTCGCGAACGACATCGGGAAAAACATTGTAAGGTGCGATAATTCCCGACAAAAAAAGATACAGAAGATGCCAGACTTGCTCGATCGCTGTCACTCGTTCGACCCAAAAAGTTAGAATAGAAAAAGCATATTGATTGAGGAATCGCAGGAAAAATGAAAGCACGATAACGATCGAGAACAAGAAGATATCCTGTACTTTAGGAAGCCAAAAAGCAGCAGGATAAAGGACAAAGAAGAATAGACACAAGCCGAACAGTAAAATGACGCGCATTCCTCGTTCTGCTAAATGACGCAGCACGTAATGAAATGAAGGATCGATAGGTTGGAGCAATCGCGGAGAAAGTTTTCCTTCCACAACTTCTTGCTCGAAATCAAAAATGACCCAAACAACATTTAACTGGCGAACGATATAAACACAGAAGAAATAACGGGCGAAATCGAGCGGCGTTAAGCTAAATTGTCCTCCCTCAGCAGCTTTTATCCAAACGCCCATGAGTACGAAGGGGAAGATTCCCGATAAAACCCAAAAGAAAATTTCTGCTCGATACTCTAACATATGAGCGTAGTAAACGGATAGAAAGGTACGAACGACTCTGAGCAATTTAGCCATGATAACTAAGATATGAAGATTTAGACTGTGCCACTGGCAAACACTTTACCAATCACCTCTTCAATGGGCGGATCGGTGACGGTGAGATCGACAACTTCGAGATCGGATAGAATCTTCGAGATCGTAGAGGTAAGTGTCTCTCGACGGACGACAAAATGCACCGATCGCCCGTCGAGGGCGACAATATCGCCATACAATTTTAACTGGGATTCGGGTTGCAGCGATCGCAGTTCGACTTGCACTTCGCGATAGGGGGCAAAGCGATCGAGAAGGGCATCGAGTTTGCCATCGTAAATCAACTGACCTTGATGGATTAAAATAACGCGATCGCACAATGCAGTAATATCAGCCATGTAGTGGCTAGTCAGTAACACCGTCGCTCCGGTACGCTGGTTGTACGATCGCAAAAACTCGCGAATGTTGGCTTGGGCGTTAACATCGAGTCCGAGGGTGGGTTCGTCTAAAAACAGCACTTGCGGTTGGTGTAATAACGCCGCTAGGAATTCCGCTTTCATGCGTTCGCCTAACGAAAGTTTGCGGACGGGTTGGTTGAGTTTATCTCCTAACGATAGCATTTCGGAGAGTTCGGCCAGGCGATCGCGAAAAACCGCATCCGGGATATTATAAATTGCTGCATTAATTTCTAAGGAATCGCGGGCGGGCAAATCCCAAAGTAACTGTTGCTTTTGCCCCATCACTAGGGTAATTTTATGTAAGAAGGATTCGCGACGCTGGAACGGCACGGATCCGGCAACGCGCACTTGTCCGCCAGAGGGATGAATCAACCCCGTCAGCATTTTTAGGGTCGTGGTTTTACCCGCACCGTTGGGGCCTAAAAAGCCCACTGTTTCCCCCGCTTCGATGCTAAAAGAAACGTCTTGCACCGCCCGGACTTCCCGGTAGGTACGCTTAAAAAAGTGACGCAAGGTTCCCCGCAGTCCGGGTTGTTTCACGGCTACGGGATAGACTTTGCTGAGATGTTCGACTTCGATGATAGCAGACAAGATAGAGCCTCGAAGAACAAGTTTGCGTTTACTCTAGTTAATTTTTTGACCGAGAATATCGGTAGATACAGAACCTCCCAGGAGTTCGGGATAAACAAACCCCCGTTCGCTATATCTAAGGATCGAAGTATTGCTCATTGCTCATTGCTCATTGCTCATTGTTCATTGCTCATTGTTAAACACTTTAACTGTCAACGGCCAATTCGTCAACACTCTGGGCTAAATTGGCCACCCGATCGACCCGATCGCGATCGCCGTACAACAGCAAGCAATCTTCGGTTTCTAACTTCATCCCCCCGTCCACATAATTGAGTAGCTGTCCGTGTCGGCGTGCGGCCCCTACACCCACGCCGTAGCGATCGCCAATTTCGCCAGCATACAAACCAATTAACTGCGATCCCTCGGCAATTGTCACCCAATGACTGTAGCCTTCTCCCACTGACAAACGTCCCAATAACAAGTCGTGAAAGGCTTCTAACTCCGAAGGGTTGCCCACCACTAACAGGCGATCGTCTGCTTTTAAGCGCGTATCGCCTTTGGGGTAGTAAAACATATCGCGATCGCGCTGAATTGCCATCACCGTTACCCCGGTTAAGTTGCGTAAATTCGTGCGGGCTAAAGTCATATCTGTCAGCGTCGAGTTCTCTTCTAGCGTCACCCACTGACTTTGTAATTGCGAAGTCATATCGGTGAGGTCTTTTGCCACTAAGTCGCGGGCGCGTTCTTCTCGGACGCTGAGATAGCGATCGTTGCGAATTTTACTAATAATTGGCTGAATTTGCCATTGAGTTTCGCCCAGTGCCGACAGTAAATGCGCCCCCATTTCTAGGGCGGCTTCAAATTCGGGCTGCACCACTTCTTTGGCTCCCAATTGAGCCAGCAGATCGATTTCGCTATTGTTGTGACAGCGAGCCACAACATCCAATTCCGGGGCGAATTCTAATGCTCGCTTCATTAACAAGCGAGTGCTGTTGGGATCGGGAAGGGCGATGGCGAGGGCTTTTGCCGTCTCTAAATGGGCTTTTTCTAACACGAGTTCCGAATCAGCATCGCCAAAAATATAGGGAATATTTTTCTGGCGCAGGCGTTGAATGGCAGCTTCGCTATTTTCAATGACTAAAACGCGCTGCCCTTGATTGCGAAGAATTTTGACAATGACTTTGCCCACGCGCCCGTACCCGGCAACCACAACGTGGTCGCGAATGGTTTCGGGAACCGATAGAGCTTTAATGCCTTGAAAATCTCCTAAATATTTGGCAATTAAAGGAACTTTGCTGAGGCGATCGGCTAGGTTTGGGGCAAAGCGCAACCAGGCCGGAGTGAGAATCAAACTAATGGCTGTCACGCCCACCAGCAATAGGTAACGCTCCAGATCGATAAAGTCTAGCTTGCGCCCGACGACAGCGAGAACGAAGGAAAATTCCCCAATTTGGCTCAATCCCAAACCCGCGACGATCGCGGTTTTGAACGAGTAGCCAAACTTCAAGACGATCGGCGCAATAATTAATGCTTTCCCTAACGCCACTAAGACAACTAAGCCCGAAATTGCCCCAAGATTGTTAAGGATCACCTGCGGGTCGATCAGCATTCCAATGGAGGCAAAAAAGACACAGGCAAAGGTGTCGCGCAACGGCAGCACTTTCGCTAGTGCGTGTTCGGAATAATCAATTTCCGACACCATTAAGCCCGCAACGAAGGCCCCCATTTCAATGGACAAGCCGAGTTCGGAAGTGATTAAAGACACCACCAAGCATAACGCAATCACCGTCAGCAAAAATAACTCGCCGCTTTCGGTGCGAGCAATGTTTTTAATCAGTGGAGGGACGAGCCAACGTCCGGCCGCAAATGCCGCCGCAAAAAAGAGCGTTGCCTTCAAAACGGCAGCGAGTAAGGCCTTGCCAATATTTTCCGACCCATCGAGAGCGGGTAAAATTGCCAGCATTAAGCCCAATGCCAAATCTTGAGCGATTAAAATGGCTAGCATAATTTGACCGTGTACGGTGTTGATTTCGCCGCGCTCGGTAAGGGTTTTGAGTACCACCGCCGTCGAGGATAGGGATAGCATAGCTCCCAGAAAAACCACCTGCTGCCAGGAT
>CAKZKB010000435.1 GCA_937121005.1 uncultured cyanobacterium
GTGGCGATCGAGCCGATGAAAACAACGCGATCGCGCATCAGGTCGGGGGGAATGTTGCCCTCGAGGACATCAGAAATCGAGATGGTGATAAAGGCCTCTTGGTGGCCGCGATAGTTGAGGAGAATTTGATAGCCACCCCAGTCTGTATTCGTGTAACCGCCTTCGCTGCCCGTAAAGGGGACGAACTTGGCTTTCCCCCAGCGCAGAATTTTGGCGCGATCGTCAACGTAGCGGGCCTCGATGCCGCGTTCTTTTAAGTATAGTTCGCTAAGGCGCACGGCCAGGCTGTTGTGGAACGTTCCCGATGGTGTACCGTAGGACAGCAAGCTGCGGCGCACTTTACCGTCGGCATCGACGACGATATCGGCAAAGCCAATGCGATTGCGGGCGGCAAGAGTGGGAGGAGGAGCAACGGTATCGCCGATCGCTTTTTCGACTCCGATAATGTTCGGAGTCTCTCGCAAAACTCGCTTTAATTCTTCGCTACCCGGTTCGATGGGTAAGTCCCGATACAGATCGAGTCCGATGGCGGCCGGATCCCGAGCGGCGATGGCGGAGAGGGTGTCGGCCAAAATGCGATCGCTGAGGGGCCAGCGACCGAGCTCGACTAAATCCGCTTCGTCGATGGTGACGATGACAACCCGATCGTCGGCGGGTTCGGGGCCCCGCCACGCAAAAAACGTATCGTAAGCAGCCCACTCGAGCAATTGAAAGAACCCGGTGGCCACTGCCGCGATCGCGATCGTCGCTGCCCCTGCAACCCCGATGGCGAGTTTGGAACGCGATCCTATTTTTTCAGTAAATTTCGATCTGACGAGCGATCGCATGATGGCGTAAGATGAAGTAAGGTAATCGAAACAGACAGGCGTATCGACTTCCCCCCTTCTTATCTTAGGCAGCTTTCCTATCCGGCGTAAACGCCTCGGCTAGTTTCTATGCCCTACACTCGTCCCGAGTCGCGCACTCGTTCCCGTTCGATCGCCGAACGCATCAGCTTTATTGTCTCTGTCATCATTGTCGCCTGTTTGGTAGCGCTGATTTTTTATGCTTGGGGCACGGGGAAAGATAGCCCTCCCGTTCTCTCGGTGGTGACGCAGAGCCAAATTCGCCAAGAAGACGGCCAGTTTTACGTGCCGTTTACCGTTACCAACCAAGGAGGAAAAACGGTGGAGTCGGTACAGATCGTCGCCCGATTGCAAAATGGGGGCGAAAGTACGGTTTGGGGTTCCCAACAAATCGAGTTTTTATCGGGTGGAGAATCGCGATCGGGGGCGTTTGTCTTCGATCGCCAACCCCAACCGGACAAACTCGCTGTGCGGGCTACCAGCTACAAGTTACCTTAATTCGTTTCCTGTCGCTGTCCCAATTGCGCCAAGAAAAACTCTTCTAAGGTGGGACGAGCGGCATTCAAAGAGACGATTTCGGCTTCCATTAGTTGCAAGCTACCCGAGAAATCTTTAACCTCTCCGGTGAGCGTCCCTTGCCAGTCGCCGTCGGTAAAGGTGAGGTCGGAGAGCCATTTTTGCAGCACGTCTATATTGCCACCGCGCCCGCGAACGCGATATCCTTGAGACTGGCCTAGGAGTTCGTCGATCGCTCCCATACAAACCAGTTCCCCACCATCGAGCAGGGCGACGCGATCGCAGATTTTTTCGACATCAGCGAGAACGTGACTGTTAAAAAAGACCGTTTTCCCTCGCGCTTTCAACTGTTCGATGATTTCGCGCACCCGAGCTCGTCCTAAAGGATCGAGACCCGACATGGGTTCGTCGAGAAACACCACTTCCGGATCGTTAATCAGGGCCTGAGCGATACCGACGCGCTGTAACATTCCTTTAGAGTAGCGCCGCATTTGTTTTTTGCGAGCGCTAGCGCGATCGAGACCGACTAACTCAAAAAGCTCGGGAATGCGCGATCGCGCTACGGAAGCGGGAATTTCAAACAGTCCGGCGACGAATTGGAGAAATTCCCAAGCGGTGAGGTAATCGTAAAAGTAGGGATTTTCCGGGAGGTAGCCAACGCGCTGCTTGGCGGCGCGATCGCCCAAAGGTTTGCCCAACAAGGATCCGCGTCCCCGCGTTGGCCGCACGATACCCAACAAACATTTTAGCAGCGTGGTTTTGCCCGCCCCGTTGGGGCCGAGCAACCCGAAGGTTTCCCCTTGATAAACGGCTAGGGAACAGTGTTTCAGGGGTTCGACTCGGCGATCGAGCCAGAAACCCGTTCGGTACACTTTTCCCAAACTGTCCGCTTCGACAGCGATCGAGCGAGGGGGATCTTGAGGATGTTCGACTTCGGCATTCATCAGGGCGATCGCATCTAGACCGATTCTAGTCTACCCCCAAGGGGCGATCGGATGACAGGGTTTCGCAATCGAGGGCCGCACCCGCAAACGGTGAGGGGGACGATCGCGCCAGCAGTTCTACGGTGCCATTCTCGTGGCGAGTCCACTGTTGCGCTTCCACCCAAACCGGGGTCGAAGGAGGGATTTCGGGAAGGATAGCAGTTTCTTCCCCCGTGTCGAGGGACGATCGCACGTCTTGCCAAACCGTCTGACCCCGAAGACCGTCCCCCGGTGCTTCCGGTACGCCGCCGCGGCCGATAACGGTAAACGCGCTTCCGTCGATCGCACCGCAACCCGTGGCCACGCGATCGCCGGTTTCGAGAACTTCGGTCGGTAATTCAATTAAACCGCTGTCCGTATCTGCGTCGGGGGTTTGCAAGCTCACCGTGCCGTTGAATTGTACCCCCAGAGCAGAAATGGCCGTAATGTCGCTTTCGTCAGTGCGAACGTCGCGAAACTCCGTACCAAAAATGCCTTGGCTGGTAATGCTCACTTGCCCTCCAAACCCGGCCGGTGCGTCGGCACGAATGTCGCTGTTTTCTAGGGCAACAATGGTATCGGCGTTGATGGTAAGGTTGCCGCCATCGCCTGCCGTACCCACTACAGCGTTGAAGTCTGCTAACTGCTCGGCAGTTGCCAAAGTCGGATCGATATTGGCTCGAGCGGTAACGGTAATTTCGCTTTCGTCGCGCAGTTGCAAATTTCCAGTTTGAATGCGAATATTTCCTCCCGAGCCAACGATCGTTTCTGCGGTAATAAACCCCGGATCGAGCAAGATCGACTCAGCCACAATATCGATGTTTCCTCCTGCACCTGGGAAAATTGTATCGACGCTTAGCGCCCCGCGATCGCGCAAAACCAAACGTCCGGCACGAATGCGGATGGTTCCCGATCTTTCGGTAAACACAGGTTCAAAGCCAATTACTCCGGCTCGAATCGCTGTGGAGCGCAACTTAAAATCGGGAAACGTGCCGCTTAATTCTAGCAGTTCTGGAGCGTTAACAGTTACTGTTCCCGGTAGTCCGCCAGCGCTAGTGCTTGTAGAAATTGTTCCTCCATTCCAGGCGCGAATTCGAGGTGCTGATAAATTAATATCTCCGGCATTTCCGGTTCCACTACTTCCAGCAAACAAACCCGTCGAAAAAAATAATGGCGTTCCATCGGAAAGCTGGCTTCTTAAAAAAGCCGTTCCCGCAATTTCGATTGACTCGACGGCGTTCGCGCTCAAGTCGCCACCATTTCCTGAACCTAAAGTTGCCGTTTCCACAAAGGCTGTTTCTGCCAAAGTCAATCGTTGGGCGGACAAATTTATATCTCCGACTTCCGCAGGGGATCCCGATGCTGAATATGCGGCAAAAGCGGCAGCCCGCAAGTCAACCGATCCAGTCGCATTCAAGGTTAAATTTCCCGATCGCCCCACACCACTAGCAATGGAACTGACCAGCGCACTATCCCGAGCAGAAAACTGTCCCGTCTCAACCGTAATATCGCTGCTGTCTCCCGACCCAAAATTGAACGCAAATATGCCCGTTGCGGGTAGCTCGAAAGAGGAATTTCCAGAACGATGTTCGACTAATAGAGCTAAATCCTCAGTATAACTCCCTGTCCCCACCAGTTCGATGCTATCTTCGGCAACAATGTTAATGTCGCCTCCCGGTTGCCCTCCCGAATTGAACGCTACAATCCGCGAGTTGGGCAACAGTTGAAATGTTCCGGCGCGAACGCTTACCGTGCCACTCGGCGATCCGCTAACATCAACTTGCGCCCCATCAGACAGTCGCACGTTGCCAAAACTGCTCGCCGCTTCGTAACCAAAAGCAAACCCCTCAAACAGAGGGGTGAGGCTGACGCGATCGCTGTCCCCGACACTCCCTAGCTCGATGCGTCCCCCAGGAGCGCTTAAATTTCCACCCGAGAGGTTGACATCGCCGCCGATGAGTGCTAGAGTTTGTTGTGTCGGTACGGACAGACCCAAAACCGAACGGTTGACGATCGCCCCTGGCTCTCTCCCCAACTGCAACCCCACCGGAACGCTCACGGTCAGCAAGGACGAGCTCGGTGCGACTGGAACGCCAAAGCGGGTTCCGTCGGCAAATTCGACCGCATCAGCCGTTGTCCCCACAAAGGAGCCGCCGATATCTAGGCGAGCGTTAGGGCCAAAAACGATGCCGTTGGGGTTGAGTAAAAAGAGGTTGGCACTGCCATTAGCGCTCAGCAGGCCGTCGATATTCGATATACTGCTCCCGGTGACGCGAGTCAGGATGTTGTCAATGGCGGGAGCGTTATTGAAAATGGCTGCGCTTCCGGTTGGCACGGAAAACTCGCTAAAGCTGTGGAACAGGTTGCTTCCGGCAGTAGTTCCCCCCTCTAGGGTAAAGGTATTGCCATCGGGAAGGACAATGGAATTGCTGGGTAAAGAGGCATCGGGAACGATTTGGGCGCTGGCGACTTCAGCTAAAATGGGTACGGCAAACAAGCCGAGCAGACTGGCTCGGATGCCGATCGCGGCAAGATTCTTCATGTTGGCATCGAAATTTCTACGAGTTAAAGTTCAAACGCGGAAACCATACACCCCAAATATCCGTATTATAACCTAAGACTTAGAGATTGGGAGCCCTTGACTCGAAATTTAGGCGATCGCGGACAGTTGGTAATCTGGAACACATTCAGATCGCCCCTGGCAATGCTCCTATGATGTCGATCTAAAGATAAGAGTGTAGGTTGGGTTGAAGCATGAAAACCCAACAACCGCAAATCAGTAGGGGCGTTTCGCGAAACGCCCCTACACTTGGGCATTGCCACCCTACATTCTACATTCGATCCTGGCGATCGCGTTTTAGCGTTGGTTGGCCGCATAACTAGGTAATGCTGCCATCGCCTCTGCATCGGCAATTTTGACATTACCTTCTTCATCGAGATCCACGTAGGCGCGATCGCCTTCTTTGAGTTCTCCTGACAGCATGGCTTCAGCTAGCGCATCTTCTAGCAGGCGCATAATTGCCCGACGCAAAGGACGCGCCCCGTAGTTGGGATCGTAGCCTTCCTCGACCAGTTTTTCCTTGAAGCGATCGCTGACTTCTAGGGTAATTTCTTTCTCCGTCAAGCGACCGAACACTTCGCGCAACAGCAAGTCGGCGATATGTTTGATTTCGGCTTTTTCCAACTGACGGAAAACGATAATTTCGTCGAGACGGTTGAGAAATTCCGGGCGGAAATACTGCTTGAGTTCGTCGTTAACGCGATCGCGAATGCGCTTGTATTCCGAGTCGCCATCTTCGTCATCGAACTCGAACCCGAGACCGCCGCCGCCTTTAGCGATAACCTTCGATCCGATATTCGAGGTCATAATCAGCAGGGTGTTTTTGAAGCTGACCGTGCGACCTTTTGAATCCGTTAAGCGTCCGTCTTCGAGAATTTGCAGCAACAGATTAAAGACATCGGGATGCGCTTTTTCGATCTCGTCAAACAGGACAACGGTGTAAGGACGGCGACGCACTGCTTCAGTGAGTTGTCCGCCTTCCTCGTAGCCGACAAATCCCGGAGGCGATCCGATCAACTTCGACACCGTATGGCGTTCCATGAACTCGGACATATCCAAGCGCACCATCGCGTCTTCCGAGCCGAAGAAATAGGTCGCTAAGGCTTTGGTTAACTCGGTTTTCCCCACACCTGTCGGCCCGGAAAAAATGAAGCTAGCAATGGGACGATTGGGATTTTTTAACCCCACGCGGGCGCGACGCACCGCCCGAGAAACAGCGACAACTGCTTCTTGTTGACCCACTAACCGTTGGTGCAACACTTCTTCCATGTTCAGGAGTTTTTCGGTTTCCGACTCGGTGAGTTTGTACACCGGGACTCCCGTCCAACTGGCGACGATTTCGGCAATGTCCTCTTCGTTGACAACCGGGGTAATGGCGTTTTCGTTGTCTTTGTTGTTGTCAATGTTCTCAATTTCTTGGCGCAGTTCCAACTCGCGATCGCGCAGTTCTCCCGCTTTATCGAAATCTTGGGTTTCCACCGCCGCTTCTTTTTCCGCCGTCACCCGCAGCAGTTCTCGCTTGCGTTCCTTGAGTTCGGGGGACGCATTCCAGTTGGCAATATGCACGCGAGATCCGGCTTCGTCAATCAAGTCGATGGCCTTATCCGGTAAAAAGCGATCGTTGATGTAACGATCGGAAAGTACCGCCGCCGCTTCGATCGCCTCGTCAGAAATGGTTAACTTGTGGTGGCGTTCGTAGCGATCGCGCACTCCCGCCAAAATCTCGACGGTTTCTTCGACGCTAGGTTCGCCCACCATCACAGGCTGAAAACGGCGCTCTAAAGCGGCATCCCGTTCGATATACTTGCGATACTCGTCGAGTGTGGTTGCGCCGATACATTGCAACTCGCCCCGCGCTAAAGCGGGTTTGAGGATATTAGAAGCATCCAAACCGCCTTCGTAACCGCCCGCACCGACCAGGGTATGGATTTCATCGATGGAGAGGATAATGTTATCGCTCGATCGCACTTCGTCGATCACCGCATTCAGGCGTTCTTCAAACTCACCCCGGAAGCGCGTCCCCGCCACCATGCGCCCCATGTCCAAGCTGTACACTTGCTTGTCTTCGAGGGGTTCGGGAATGTTTTTATCGGCGATCCGTTGGGCCAACCCTTCGACGATCGCGGTTTTACCGATACCGGGTTCGCCCACCAACACGGGGTTATTTTTCGTGCGCCGTCCTAAAATCTGGATGACTCGTTCGGTTTCGCGATCGCGGCCCACCACCGGATCCAGTTTGCCCTCGGCCGCCATTTGGGTCAAATTCGTGCCAAACTCTTGCAGGGCCTTGGTTTTGCCCCGGTTGCGACGCGGCCCGCTACCGCCGACGGTGACTTCGGCCATTTCACCCATGGCTTGCATGAGGCGCGTGCGGACTTTAGACGGGTCTGCGTCCAAATTTCGCATCAACGTCGCCGCCACCCCATCTTCGTCCCGCGTCAAGCCTAACAGCAGGTGTTCCGGGCCGATATGGTTGTGACCCAACTGGCGCGACTCTTCGAGGGAAAGTTCCAATACCCGCTTCACTTTCGGGGTAAAGGGGATTTCCGTCGGCGGAAAGCTCGATCCCCTGCCCACCATTTGCTCGACCTCTTGGCGAACGCGATCGCGGCTCAAACCGAAATCTTTGAGGATTTTCGCCGCTATACTGCTATTTTCGCCGATAATGCCCAAAAGTAACTGTTCTGTCCCCACCATGCCGTGCCGGAGGCGGCGGGTTTCCTCTTGGGCGAGCATGATGGCTCGTATTGCTTTGTCTGTAAACCGCTCGAACATTTGTAAATTTTTGTGTATGCTACTCCCTTTAGAGTATATCGGGTTTTCTGTGTTGGCGATGAGGAGAGCCGTATTCAGTGGCGCGATCGCACCACTGCGGGGGGGCAGGCGCGGCCGCGATCGCTTGCCCTGTTGCCAGAATGAGGAGGAAGTAGCCGATACAATGCCCAGACTGTCAAGTAATCTTACGGATTGTAAAGATGCTCTACGAAATCTATACTTAAAGGCAATTTACCAGACCTCTTGCGGTCAAAGCTGTAATGGCTTCGTTGGGTTCGTTGTTTACCATTCTGGTTTCCCTTGCTTTGGTGTTGTCACCTGTTTCTTCGGCGAGGGCGCAGAGTCCACCTACGAATCGAAATCGTTCCGTTAGAGTCGATCGTCAAAGGGGTCAAGTCATCGTTATCAGCAACGAAACGGGAGAAACGATTCTCACTTTCGGCTTGAGCAATACGTTTTCTGCTCGAGCATTTCTCATTGATGAAGGCGAAACCGTTGCCATAGCTCAATCTCTGTCTATGAATCCACCTTTTGAGGAGGTGACGACTTTTTTGGACATTGATACGGGTGAGGAAATTACTCGATTACCTGAAAGAGTTTATGGTTTCTCCGAAGATGAGTCGCTGCTAGTCACGCGAGCTCCTCAAGAGATGGCAATTCACTCATACCCAAGCCTCACACAGAGGTGTCGATTGACAGGAGAATATTGGAGATACCCAACCGGTCTTCGACTTTCTCCTGACCATCGCTTTCTATTGGTTTATTTTGTTTCAAAGGATCTTGACACGAGGATCCCTACATTCTCGTCTGTAATTTCATGGATTCAACTCTTCGATATTGAAGAGTGCGAGAGGGTTTCGGAGTTTCCACGACTTTGGACGATCTCCGATCCCGTTTTCTCTGACGACTCGCGATTCCTGTATCTAGGAGAAGAGCGTGTTTGCTGGCACGAATTCAGCACAGAGGGTAACTGTCGATTTAATCTCACGACTTACGAAGTCGAATTTTTTTAGTTCTTGAACACTGTGTAACACTTGGAGTCACTGACCATGCAGCCCCCAAAGATACCGACTCGCGTTGTTAACCACAACGACAAGTCGAGCCGTAAAGAGTACAACCCAAGACGGAGATCGTCTCTTTTG
>CAKZKB010000436.1 GCA_937121005.1 uncultured cyanobacterium
CGTTCTCGTTCTAGATTCGCTCGTTCTTCTGCTTCGATGCGCTGGCGAGTTTCATTTTTCAACGCAACGGATAGCTCCTCTGGAACGAGTAACTTCTCACCCGTATCTTCTCGATAAAACCCAATGAGTTTTCCTTCCACTTGCAACCGCAATTTTAACGGTAGGCTGCGACGATCGCCAATCAGAGTATAAGTTCCTCTTTGCAAGCGATAACCTCGCAATTTCTCTTCAATCCACTCTCCTTTGGGATCGAACAACCAATATTCTAACACATCTAGCTGTTCGTAAAGATCTTTTTTGCGCGTGATATCTTCTTCTCGAGTTCCCGGAGAAGTCATCTCGAAAATGACCTTTGGAGTTTGCCCTTCTTCCCAGATTTTATAGTTATCTCGCCCGCCGGGTTCCACATCAAAGATCGCCATGACATCGGGGGCGACTCGCAGTTTAGGAAATCCACTCGCATAGTAAAGATATTGATTGGCTAAAACAGTGGCACGACGATCGCTTAAATACTGCTTCAGCACTTCTAGGGTTGTCAAAATCGCATAGAGATGGTCGTAACTTTCGGCCAAGGGTTCTCCGTCAGAACTGGGATAAACGATGGTATCGGTAGGGGCGATCGCGTTTTTGGGCATGGTTTTCACCTCCTTTTGACAACTCTATAACTTTGCAGGAGGGCGAGGCATTCGCCAACTAGGTTTCCTGCGAAATCTTCATGTTTTTGTGCGAATGCCTAACAAGAGGGCGAGGCATTCGCCATGCTAAGTTTCCTGCGAAATCTTCATGTTTTTGTGCGAATGCCTCGCCCCTACAGAGGGGTTATTGGTTGAGAACCTTGGCGGCGGCTGCGACACCCGCACCGGGGGTAAAATTGCTGTAGCCGATCGCGCTTAAACTGGCTTCAATTGCCCCTAAAACGCAAAGGATATCGCGATCGCTGACAAAGCCTAAATGTCCGATGCGGAAAATTTTCCCTTTCAGGTGTTCTTGTCCGCCTGCTAAAGCAATGTCGAAGCGCTTTTTAACCTGCGATCGCACGGCTTCGGCTTCCACGTCCGCCGGGGCGACGGCGGTAATGGCCGGACTGGCACAATCGTCGGCCCCTAAAAGGGGTAAATTGAGGCCGCGAATGCCCGCGCGAGTGGCATTCTTTTGGCGTTCGTGGCGATCGAAAATGTTTTGCAGCCCCTCTTCGCGCATCATTTTTAGCGTCGCTTGCAGGGCGAAAAACGAGTTGACCGGCGGCGTAAATGGGGTGGTTTGCTTGCCGGCCGATTTGCGATAGGGTTCGAGATCCAAATAGTAGCGCGGCAGGTCGGCGGTTTTGTAGGCTTCCCAGGCTTTCGCACTCACGGAAACAAAAGCCAACCCCGGCGGAATCATGTAACCTTTTTGGGAACCAGAACCGACCACATCCAGTTCCCACTCGTCAATGGGAACGCTGCACGCGCCCAAACTGGTGACAGCATCGACCATAATTAAGGCTTCGCCGTGTGCTTTGACGTGGCGGTTGATGGTTTCGAGATCGTTGAGAACCCCGGTTGATGTTTCGCTGTGGGTGACGATAACTGCTTTAATTTGCTTGTCTTTGTCGGCTTGCAGTTTATCGCGAAAGGCTTCGGGATCGAGAGGTTTACCCCATTCGGCGGTGATTTTTTCTACGCTTAAACCGTAGGCTTCGGCCACCTCTGCCCAGCGATCGCCGAACTTGCCGTTGCAACCGACCAAAACGCGATCGCCGCGACTTAAAAAGTTGATAATCCCTGCTTCCATGGCCCCCGTGCCACTAGCAGTTAAAATCAGCACGTCATTTTGGGTTTGGTGCAGCCATTTGAGGTTGTCTGTCACCTCGGCAAACATTTTGCTAAATTCGCCACTGCGGTGGCCGATAGGGTGCTTAGCGAGTGCCAGCAAGGCCCGTTCCGGTACGGGAGTCGGCCCCGGAATCATCAACATCGATTTATCGTCCATTTCCTGTATTCCTTATGCTGCGAGTCGAGTATCGATCGGCTATACCGTTAGGCCGGCGGTTTCTCCTGTAGGGAAGCCACATCTGACGGGCGATTCTCCTGCGGAGACGCTTCGCGAACGCCGTCTGGGGGCACGTCCCGAGGCATATTGAGCGACCATCGGTAGTCTACGGGAATTTTTTCGCGATCGCAACTGGCTTCGAGTTGTTTTTGCTGGGAGAGGGCTTTTCGCAGCATGACGATCAGTTGGTTGACCTGTTCGCGCTGCGGCGAATGCGGGCCGACAGCGAAGCGCGTTTGGCGCTCCAGTAGTTGCAATAATAATTCGTAATGAATGTGCGATGGCAGTGGAATCGGCTCCATGAAACGTAACAAACCTCCAACGAACCGTTTTTTCGATTTAACCAACTATTGTAGCGCGATGCGAGCCCGAGCGATCGAGAAGGTCGCGATCGCCCTTCACTCTTTCTTCCCGTACCAACCCCCCAATTTTTACAGATGGCGAGGGAAATTGTAATAAAAATTTACAGTTTAACGTCAGATGCGACACCCCTCCCTTTCCCAAAAAAGGCGATCGAGGGAGTTTAACATCACGTTATTTAATCGATTTCGTCAGGTGAGATCTCAAGAACCCTGACAATTTGTTCCGGTGTTAAGCCAATTTCTTTGAGTTTCGGGATGGCTTCGCGTTTGGCTTCTTGTTTGCCTTGTTGAAAATCAGGGGAGCGATCGCGTTCTTTTCTCTGTGTTTGCTCGCTTTCTCTGCCAATACTAACATGACCAAAATAAGAATCTTCGTGTAGGGGCGATTCGCGAATCGCCCCTACATAACGTATCGCGGGGAATTAACGCACCGTTTCCAGCCCTCGGGTTTTCCGCAAGAATTGGTCGGTAAAGATGCTGAGTACCGTCCGTTCGCGGACTTTGATTTTGGCATTGACTGACATCCCCGCTTGCAAGGGAATTTCGCGCCCGCCAATGTCGAACGCCTGCTGTTCCAACTCGATCGTCACTGGGAAAGTGTACATCGGGCGGTTCTCTTGCGGGTTGGGCGGTAACGCATCTTTTCCGATCGACACCAGGGTTCCCGGAATCGTTCCGAACTCCGTCGCCGGAAACGTATCCACTTGCAGTTCGACTTCCATTCCTTCGTGAATGAACCCGATATCTTTGTTGGTGACATGAACCGAAGCAATCAGATTGCTATTCGGAATAATTTGGAGCATCGGTTCGGTATCGCGCACCACAAACCCCGGAGAAGTCGGCTGCAAATCAAAGATGAAACCGGAAACAGGGGCGCGGAGAATGCGATAGTCGAGTTCTTGTTCGGCGCGGGTTAACTGACTGTCGAGGCGGGTCAGTTGCTTTTGGTTTTCGGCGATCTGACGGTGGTTATCCAAGGCGCTGGCGGCCAGGGTATTTTGTAGCTGGGACTGGGCCTGGGCTTTGGCCGCCAGCAAACGTTGTTCTTCGGCGATTAGGCGATCGATCTCGCCCCGTCGGGCCATAATTTCATCTTGAATGGAAGCCACTTCTGTCTGGCGGCGCACTACGTTGTCTTGAATAGTGGTAATCGCCGACTCGGCCGAGAGCACCTCCGCTTCGCTCGAGGCCACCTCGCTTTGAGCGCGAGAGAGTTCGTTTTGCGTCGAGAGGACTTCCTGCTGTCGGGCCAGGCGTTCTTGTTCTTGGCGTTGCAGTTGCAGTTCGGAAATCGCTCCAGCTTCCACTAGCGGCTTGATCCGATCTTCAATTTCGCGCTCGTTGTCTAACCGCTCCATGGCCGTTTGCTGGCGTTGGGGAGCCATGGCCAGGCGTTCGTTGGCATCTTGCAAGCGACGCTGGGCAGTTTGTAACCGTTGTTGGGCGAGAATTAGTTGTTGACTGTCATTGCTCGATCCCGACTGGACGATACCGAGGCGATTTTGAGCGCTGCTGAGGCGATCGCGGGCTGCGGCCAACTGGCCCCGCGTTTGGATCAGTTGCTCTTCGAGTTGTTGGATCTGGCTGCGTCCAGAGGCTTCTCGCGATTGGGCTTCCGTGCGGGCTGCCTCGAGCAACTGACGTTGGTTGTTCGCAAACTCGCCGCTACCCCCACTGAGACTGCCCAGGCCGACGCGGGCTTTGTAAGCATCGGTTTCCAACTTCAGGGCATCGCGAAACTCTTCTAGGGAGCGGACATCGGCTTCGGAGACGGTGGAGTCGAGGGTAATTAACTTGTCTCCGGCTTCGACATATTCCCCATCTTCAACGTGAATTTCCACCACCACGCCGCCAATGGGGGCTTTTACGTCTTCTTGTCCCCCTTTGGGTTTCAACTGTCCGGTGGCGGGGATCGATTGGTCGATAGGAGCCAGGGCAGCCCAAATTACGCCGGAGGCTGTCATGCCGACGATCAGCCAAATAAAGGCTCTCGACCAAATAGCAGGCTGTTCGAGAATAACTGGGCGATCGGGTAGAGATTCGATGTTCATAGGTTTTAGGTTCTAGGTTCTAGGTTTTAGGTTTTAGGTTGGGGTTAGGGGAAAATCAATCCCCCTAATACCTAATCCCTAACCCCTAATCCCTCATCTACATTTGTGCTTCTTGCTGTTGGTACAGACAGTAATAACGACCGCGAAGTGCCATTAATTCCTCATGGGTACCGCGTTCGACCACCGCACCTTTGTCCATCATTAGGATAACATCTGCTTTTTGAACTGTGGGGAGACGGTGGGTGATGAAGAAAACCGTCCGTCCGTCGAAGTCTTCGACTAAATTGTTACAAACCGTGCGTTCGAGGTTGTAATCGAGGGCGGAGGTGGCTTCGTCGAGAATTAACAAGCGGGGATTTTGGAGGATGGTACGCGCGATCGCGATCCGTTGTCGCTGTCCCCCGGACAGTCCCGAACCGCGCTCGCCAACGACGGTGTTATACCCGTTGGGCAAACCCATAATAAACTCGTGGGCTGCTGCTACTTTAGCGGCGGCAATAATTTCGTCGTCGGTGGCTTCTGGGTTGGTCAGGGCAATATTTTCTTTCACCGTTGTATTGAACAACAACGTATCTTGCAGTACGACTCCGATTTGGCGGCGCAGGGAATACAATTCCACTTTGCTGATGTCGTAACCATCAATATTAATCCGTCCCGAAGCCGGATCGTAAAGGCGCTGTACCAGTTTCATCAGCGTACTTTTACCGGAACCGCTTTCGCCGACAATCCCGACAAAACTTCCGGCCTCAAATTCTTCGTTGACGTTGGCGACTTGCATGGGGCCGGTGGGGCCGAAGCGGAAGCACACCTCGTCGAATTGGACATCGCCGTTGATGTTAGTTAAAGGAATGTTTTGGCGATCGGCATCGTCGCTTTCAGTGGGGGAGTTGAGGATATCGCGCAAGCGCTCGACGGACATCGAGACCTCTTGGAAACTTTGCCACACCTGCACGAAGCGCAACAGGGATCCGGTAACGTTCCCGGAGATGATCCGAAAGGCGATCAGCATCCCCAGGGTCATCTCGTTTTGCAGTACCAAGTGCGCCCCCACCCACAGTAGAGCCAAGCTGGATACTTGGTTGAGGAAACTGGCCACGGATCCGGCGGCGGTGTTGGTGAGGGTGGTGCGGAAACCCGCATTCATAAACCGGGCGTAGCGTTCGTACCAGTTCCAGCGAGAGCGGATCTCGATGTTTTGCGCCTTCACGGTTTGCATCCCGTTGAGGGTTTCGACCAGGTACGATTGCGCGTCGGCGTAGCGTTCGGCCCGTTTGCGGAGAAGGCGACGGACGATGGGGGTGAGAACGAGACTGTAGGTGAGCATCACCGCCAGGTACACCACCGAGAAGATGGCATCGAGTACCACTGTCAGGGCGGTTCCGGTGACGAAGTTACGAATGTTCGCCAGTTCGTTGACCCGGCCGGCAATATCCCCCACCCGCCGCTTGTCAAAGTAGCTCAAGGGTAAGCGCAGCAGGTGATCGATGACTTCCGAGCCCAAACTCAAGTCGATGCGGTTGGTGGTATCCACAAATAGATATGTTCGCAGACTGTTGAGCAGTGCGCCAAACAGGGCTACGCCGATCATGAATACACCCAAAACATCTAGGGTGTCGATGCTGCGCTGGCCGAGGACTTTATCGATAATGACTTGTGTGAGTAGGGGGTTGGCGAGCCCGAACAGTTGCACGAAGAAGGAAGCCAAAAAGACTTCGATCAGCACTTTCTTGTAACGCAACAGGGAGGGAATGAACCACCAGATGCTGAATTTTTCCCCTTGGTCGCCGACGGGGGGTTGGAGAAGCAAGACTTCGATTTGCTCGCCGCAGGTGCGGGCCAGTTCGGCGGGGCGCTGGTGCATGACCCCCACTTCGGGGACGGCGAGGACGACTTCTTTTTCCGTGAGTTTGTAGACGACGGCGAAGCTGTCTTGCCACTTAATCATAATCGGGGCTTTGACGCGCCCGATTTCGGAGCCGGAGACGCGGCCGAGTTGGGCGTTGATCCCCAACATGGGCATGATCGTACCGCAGCCGTACAGGGAGATTTCTCCTTTGGTTTTCAGTTGGTGGTCGAGGAGTTTGCGGATAGCATCTTTGCGGAAGTTGAGGCGCAGGTGCTTGGTGAGCATCTGGAAGCAGGCCAGGGGCGCACCGATGGGGCCGCTACCGCGCACGTAGGGATATTTGGGAGGTGGGGCGAAGGGATCGGTTTCGCCCGCAACGGGCCGGGGGGGCGCTTCTTCGATCGCGCCGCTATCGGGATCGAAGGGGGCTAGGGGGCCGCCGCCGTCGGTGGCGTCGAGGCTGTCGGTTCCGGCTTCTTGGATGGCAGCTTTGGGAGCGGCGATCGGTCTTTGGGGCAAGCCGACGAGACGGACGCGCTGTTTGAGTTCGGTGGGGGCTTGGCTGGGGAAAATGCGGCTACCGGGGGGTCGATCGCCCATGGTTCCGGCGCTGACAAGCCACATCAGATCGGGGTCGAGACGATCGCGGTTTAAGGGGCCGGGGGGCAAGTCCAAGGCTTGCGCGTCGCCGGCCATTTGGAAGGCCAGTTCTTTGGCATCGGAAACCGCATCGGCCCGGCGTTGCAGTTCCAGGCTCAGTAACTCGAAGGTTTCGCTGAGGGAGACAATGGAGCGAGCAGCCGCAGCGAAGTCGGCGTTGGTTTCGAGCAGGTTTAAGAAGTCTTCATTGGCCACGCTCAAGCAGATGGTTTCGCTGGAGGCGATGACGGTTTCGCAGGGGGTTTGGCGGATCGTACCCGTCATGCCGACGACAGCACCGGGGCCGGCCACTTGCAAGCTGACGGATTTTTGGGAACGGTGGTCGAAACCGAGTACCCGCGCCTGGCCTTGATAGATAATCAAGACGCGATCGGGGAGTTTGCTGCGATCGAGCATCCCTTGACCGATGCGGTAGCGCACCAAAGGGGTCTTGCTAACGAGCGATCGCACGGTTTCCACGCTCAGGCGATCGAAGGGTGGCGTTTGCGATAAAAAGGCGGGAATTTGCTGCTGGGGCGCGGTTTGAGTCATTTCAATTTTAGATTTTGGATTTTAGATTTTGGATTGGACTCAGGCTGAAAGCGGAGACTTGAGTTAGAGGGAACAGGTTTTCCTTATCCCGAATGAGTTAGGGGGCTGATACGCGCAATATTGTCAGTCATCGATCTCAATTTTCCACTGGAAGTTCTACAGGGTCGGGGGTCTCGCTGGGCAGTTCGGGGGTCTCGTCGAGGGGTTCGGAAGCGTCCGATTTCAACACTAACGGCCCCATTTGCTGGAGTTGTTGGTTGAGCCAGTTTTCAAACAGTTCGTCGGTCAAGTGCGATCGCATGGCATCGTCGAGTTGGGCGGGGAAAAACTGCTCTAAGCGAATGAGGATAGACCATTCAGCCAGACGGCGGGGAGACCATAACTGTCCCGGTTGGCTGACGGACAGCAGTTGGCTAATCGCTGGGTGCGGTTGGTTGAGGGGGGCCGGCCCCAGCTTGCCCCCGGTGCGGGCCTCGGGCCCTTCGGAAAATTGAGCGGCACATTCGGCAAAACTTTGCTCCCCTTCTAAAATCCGATAGTACAGTTCGTGAGCGAGGCCTTCGTCTCGGGTGCGAATTAAGGAGTACACGACGCGATCGAGGCTGGATTTGCGGGCCATAAAGTGGGACTGGACGCGCGGGCCGAATTTGGCTGCTTTAAATCGGGCGATCGCGGCCGGACGCACGGCCAGATCCTCCATTTCGGCTTCGCTCATGTGCTGACTTTTCAACCAGGCGGCCTTGGCTTCAGGAGAAGTCAGTTGGTTTTGCTGGCAAAACTGCTCCACCGCGGCCGCTCGCTCCTCGGCAGTGCCTTCATAGTCGGCGATCGCTTCATCTAGGATAATGCCGCGCAAGAACTGGGGCATAATCTGGTAGCGCCTCAGCAAGGCCGGAAATTCGCGAGGATCGATGGTGCGGTTGCCCGCTTGGAACAGATCGGTCATCAGCAATCAGGGTTGGTAAGGGAGAGAATGAAAACCCCTAGCGTTCGTGTATGGGGAGGAAATTCTCTCCCAACTGCCCGATAGGGCATCCTCTCGACGGACAAGGATCGGTTTTGGTTATCCCTACCGCCTTGGGTGGAAAATGCGACGTTCGGCATTTTGTAGTTGCCTCTCGCCCGGACAGTTACGAGCTCGTGCCTTTCCACCTGTACGCATAGGGTAGGGGTGTAGTGCCCCAACTCCTTAGATAAGGGTAACGTTTGCCTCGCCAATGTTACACCTCGGTACTGTCCGGGAAGCACGGCTTTAACTCCGATAAGGCTGTTTAACTTTCCGGTTCTAGAGCCTGGAACTGGCAACGCATCCCAGGGTAG
>CAKZKB010000437.1 GCA_937121005.1 uncultured cyanobacterium
CATTCGCTGCACCTTACCCGAGCCCTTTTCTCCGATTTTACGCGCCATGTCGGCCGAAATTCTTCCAGAACACGCCCTCCGTTCGACTGTGGAAAAAACGGACTCCCAAGGCGATCCCGAATTTAATTCTACCTGGGGAACGGGCACCGATCCCGATGAAATTATTGGTAACGGAATGTACGTTCTCAACAGCTACAGTCCCGGCCAGCGCGTCACTTTTCGCCGTAACCCCTATTACTGGCGCGAAGGACAACCCTATATCGATCGCGTGGTTTGGCAAGTGGTGGAAAACCAAGACACGGCACTGCTACAATTTCGCTCGGGTGGGTTAGATGCGTTAAGCGTTGCACCCCAGTATTTCTCCTTACTCAAACAAGAGGAAGAGCGAGGCAACTTTACCATTTACGAAGACGGCCCTGCTTTGGGAACCACATTTATGACCTTCAATTTAAATACGGGTCGTCGTCCCAATGGGGAACCGTTAGTCGAACCTTACAAATCCAAATGGTTTAATACTCCCGAGTTCCGCAAAGCCATTGCCCATGCCCTCGATCGCAATACAATGGTCAATACCATTTATCGCGGTTTGGGAGAAGAACAAAATTCCCCCATTTCCTTCCAAAGTCCTTACTATCTCTCTCCCAAAGAAGGGTTGCCAACCTACGACTACGACCCCGAAAAAGCCAAAGAATTACTGCGATCGGTTGGGTTTGAATACAACGATCGCGGCGAACTATTCGACGCAGAAGGAAACCGGGTTCGCTTTACATTACTCACCAATGCGGGCAACCAAATTCGCGAGGCCCTCGGCGCTCAAATCAAACAAGACTTGAGTAAAATTGGCATTCAAGTAGACTTTACGCCCATCGCTTTTAGTACCCTGGTGGACAAACTGAATAAAAACTTAGATTGGGAAGCTCATTTAATTGGCTTTACGGGTGGGGTCGATCCGGCCGGACAAATGACGATTTGGGATGTAGAAGGACGCTTGCACAGCTTCAACCAAGAACATCCCGAATACGAACTCGAAGGGCGAGAAGTGCGCGATTGGGAACGCCAAATCGAGTCGTTATTCGTGCGCGGATCGCAAGTGTTTGACGAACAAGAGCGCAAAGAAATTTACGGCGAGGCCCAAATCGTCGCCCAAGAAAACTTACCCTTTATTTACTTGGTCAATCCGTACTCTATGGGTGCAGTCCGCGATCGCGTGGAAAACGTGCAGTATTCGGCTGTGGGTGGCGGTGCGTTCTGGAACTTGTACGAGTTGCGCCTCTCAGAAGGGGAAGGGGAATAACAACTTGACAACGCCACAACGCATCAACGAACAACGAACAACGGTCAATATGTAGGTTGGGTTGAAGTATGAAAACCCAACGCCATCAGTTACGGTTGTTGGGTATCGTTCCTCTACCCAACCTACAATAGCCACACCCCATCGCCAACATTTTGGCCCCAGTTTCAAAAAAAGCGATCGCAATGTTCGCAAAGGGTGTACAATTGCGTAGGTTCGGTTCTGATGGGGAGCAGCCATCAGACGCAAGGGGGAAAGTCCGGTGCAAGTCCGGCACTGTCCCGCAACTGTGAGGGAGCGTACCGCTTCCGAGTCAGAATGCCCGCCGATCGCCCTAGAAACCCCTACAACCATCTGCGAGGTACGGATGCACTGTCACTCTTTCACGCACGATCTCAACCGTTCGATCGCGATCGATTTCTTTGGGAAAATCGAGGTTAATTGTGCCATGGTTGGACGAACCTAGAGCGCAATCCTCATTGTAAGTATTCAGGTTACATAAGAAACCCGGTTTCTGAAAGGATAAACTCGATTCTTGTCTGGCTATAAGCAAGAAACCGGGTTTCTACGCCAGTTGACGATCGACGACCTGAATGGTTACTCCTCAAGTTCCCGGATCTCATTTTTCTCTACATCATTTGTAAAACTCGATCGAACCCCATGAACGAACATACTCTTTTTGTATGTACCACTTGCGCTAGCGTTTGGGAAAAAGGCAAGCGAGTGGGACAAAGCGGCGGCGAAAAGTTTCTCGAACGACTGCAAACCTTGTACGATCGCGCTGAGTTACAGCATCGATTTAACCTACAAGCGGTCGAGTGCATGAGCGCGTGCGATCGCTCGTGCACATTTTCTTTAGCTGCTCCCGGTAAATATTCCTACCTGTTTGGCGATATCGATGCCAATACTGAAACCCTCGAAGAAATTTCTTCAGCCGTCATCGAATGCGCGGTACAATACTCCGACAAGCCGGACGGTTTGCTGCCTTGGTCGGAACGTCCCAAACCCCTGAAAAAGGGCATCGTCGCCAAAATTCCTCCCGTCTGAAAGAGGGACAAGGGGAGGGGGAGAGGGGGAGAGGGGGAGAATTAAACCTCGAACCTAAATCCTAAACCTAATACCTCTCACCTCATACCTCACACCTAACCCCTAAAACCTAATACCTAATACCTAATACCTCATGAAACACCAACGATCGCTCTTGTTTGTCGCCCTAGCTGCTGTCTTTTTCGGGTCTCTATTGGCAGCCGGGCCGGCCCTGGCCCACCATCCTTTTGGCGGACAAACCCCAACCAACGCCCTGGAAGCGGTGCTGTCGGGGATCGCCCACCCGGTTATTGGCTTCGACCATTTTGCCTTTGTCGTCGCTGTTGGCTTGCTGGCCGCCATTCCCAAAAAAGGCAGCTTTTGGATCCCCGGTAGCTTTCTGCTGGCGGCCCTGGGCGGTACGCTAGCTCACGTTGCGGGTTGGAATTTACCCCTACCCGAACTGTTTATCTCGGCTTCCGTGCTCGCCTTTGGCCTCTTACTGGCGATCGATCGCCCCTTCCCGGTGGTTCTGGCCCCCGTTCTGGCTGCGATCGCCGGCCTGTTTCACGGTTACGCATACGGCGAAGCCATCGTCGGGGCCGAGATGACCCCCCTGCTGGCCTACCTCATTGGCTTTACATTGATTCAAACCGCGATCGCGGCCGCCGCCTTCGCCATGGGTCGTTTTACCCTCAAAGGCAACCTGCGGCCGGCGGGCTACGCCCTGTGTGGAATCGGTGCAGCCTTCTTGAGCAGTGCGTTCTAGGCGATCGATCGCCTGCATGACCCTCCCGGCGCGATCGCACCCCGAATGTTACAAATTGTTGCACAATTTCACAAAGTTGAGATGTGAGGGGACGCGATCCCCTAATCTCGAATATAGCTAACAAACATCTGTTTGCAGTTACGGAGATAGTAACGTGGCACTTCCTTTAATCAATTACGCACCCAAAAGCCAAAATCAAAGGGTCGCGGGCTATGAAGTCCCTGGTGACGAACAGCCCCTCATCTACGATTGCGAGAACGTCCTCTCTCGCGGCGGCATGGACGAACTGATCTGGGCGGCATACCGCCAGATCTTCAGCGAGCACCAAATCCTGAAGAGCTCTCGCCAAGTCACCCTCGAATCGCAACTGCGCTTCGGCCAAATCACCGTGCGCGACTTCATTCGCGCCCTGGCCAGTTCGGATGTCTTCATCCGTCGCAACTACGAAACCAATAGCAACTATCGGTTCGTGGAACTGTGCGTGCAGCGCATTCTCGGTCGCGACGTTTACAGCGAACGGGAAAAAATCGCCTGGTCGATCGTGGTGGCGACGAAAGGCCCCCAAGGCTTCGTCAACCAACTCATCGACAGCGAAGAGTATCTCGACAGCTTCGGCGAAAGCGTCGTTCCTTACCAACGGCGGCGCAGCCTGCCCCAACGGGTGAAGGGCGACACGCCGTTTAACCTGAAAACGCCCCGTTACAACGACTACCACCGCAAGCAATTGGGCTTCCCCCAAATCGTGTGGCAAAACGAAGTCCGTCGCTTTACTCCCCAAGAGAAGCAAGTGTCGGCGGGCAGTCCTTCGGGCTTTTTGGAAATGGCGCGGACGATCGCCCCGCGTGGCAACCCCGTCCCCCGCGTCTCGGCCCAAAATGTCGATTTCTTGAACAAAGTCCCTTACCGTCAGGTCAACTCCTAGTTGGGATGTAGGGATTTTTAAAAGGCGGGGTTTTCCCCGTCTTTGTCTGTTTTTTTGGCATTAATGCTCCAGTTTACCTACTCGAGTTACATCAACGCTCCCGTCAAAACCGTTTGGGAGTTTCACGAACGCCCAGACATTTTGCAACGGTTGACTCCTCCCTGGCAACCCGTGCGCGTCGTGCGCCGTCAAGGGGGTTTGGGTGTGGGCGCAATCTCGGAATTCTTATTATTTTTAGGCCCGTTTCCCGTGCGTTGGCTGGCCCGCCATACTCAATGCCAAGCCTACGAGTTATTTGTAGACGAACAGGCGATCGGGCCGATGGAATACTGGCAGCATTCCCATCAATTTGCTCCAGAAGGAGGGGGAACTCGCCTCACCGACGCGATCGCGTTTGCACTTCCGGGGGGGTGGTTTTCTGAAGCCTTACTCGGCGGTTTTGTTAAAACTCGTCTCGAAGAAATGTTTCGCTATCGCCACACTGTCACCCAACAGGAATGCGAACCCAACTAGCGGGGTGCAATTCGCTCTGTTTGTAACCATTCAGGGGGGTAACGTGGTAGGCTAAAGAGGGAAGCATTTAGGTGCAAGCAAGAAACCCGGTTTCTGGCAGATAGCCAGATAAAATTCGAGTCTATCCTTTGAGAAACCGGGTTTCTACACCCGAGGCGCGATCGGACACCTGAATAGTTACGAAGCCCCCCATTATAGCGCGATTCTTAATAGGGGAGAACGTCACGATCGAGGAAAACCGTTACTGAAAAACGCGATCGCGGCCATATTTGTAAGGATTTAAAGGTACTTGGAGACATCCTCACCGCAGTCGTCGGCTAGGTACGAAAGTGCGCGGAAACGCAACCCGACCATTTGTTCGTAGAGGGGGTTGAGCTTGCACATAGGGGGAATATGGACAATTTTACGGCCGAACAGTTTCACGTCGCGCTCGAAGGGACATTGCGACGGAATCATTCGACATAAAAAGCGGGCCACTTTCGGATCGTGCACGTCCAAACCGTCCAGCCATTCGCGAGTTGGGGCCAAAACGTCGATCCCATGATGGGGTTCGGGGGGTTTGAGGCCCGAAGCTGCACCGGAAGCACTGGGGGCTGGCGGCTTAGCTGCGTCGCCTTGCAAGTCTTCGAGGGTGTGGCGCAACGAATCGAGGGCCTCGACTCGCAGGCCCAACGCTTGGCAAAATTGATGTAGGATCTCGTCTTCGGTGGGGGTGTAAACGCCATCGGCGATCGCCACCATGACAGCAGTGCGTAAAAAGTTGTGCGCGGCGCGATCGTCGTCTCCAAGTACCTCAGCCAGTTCTTGGGGAGAAACGGGATCGAGGGCCTGTAAGTCGGAGTTGGCCTCGGTTTCGACTAAATCGGCGATCGCTTCTCGTTCTTCCTCGTCAAAGTGGCCGTCGGCCCAAGCAACGGCTAGCAGTCCCCGCACCCAAGCCGAACTTTGCTCTTTGGACATCGGCGATATTGTAGCGTTACTCATGTCAACTTACTCCGTTTCAGCCCGGATCTATTCTATCAGCGATTGCTGGCGCGGCCGAAAAAAAACGACCTCGCCTGTGGGAGGTCGCCACTGGATGTTGATCTGGAGCATCAGCCTAAATAGATGGCTTGTCGGGAAACTTGCTTTTCAAAGTCAGCCTGGGTTTGCTGTAGCAGTTCCTCGCGGCTGTCTTTGGCGCGATCGATGGTCGGAACCAGGTTCCGCGCTTGTAACGTCATGTGAACTTGCAGGTGGGCCACGTACTCGCTAAAGTCTTCGCGCAGCGAGCACGACGGGTAGCGCTGTAAAGGAGATGCGTTCTTCTGCATTGCGTCAGGGTGATGTTCGAGCGGCGTTCTGCTAAACCCTATCACGATCGCGGCTTTTGGGGGCGATCGTCGTAACGAA
>CAKZKB010000438.1 GCA_937121005.1 uncultured cyanobacterium
CTTGTTACTCGAAACCCTGTACAATACTGTTTTCATTGGTGTTATTGCGGCCCTGGGTTACGCGATCGTCCAGTCGTTGCGCGGACGCTACGCCGAAATTCCCACTCTTTCCGATGCGGTGAATATGCAGGTACGCTAAATTGGCGATCGCGTGGCCACAAAGCATCTCAGCAGGGAAATGTTGCCCTCGCCGAGATGCCTTAAGTATGCTTGCACGCGATTTAAACTCCCCAGGCTGGATTCGAACCAGCGACCAATCGATTAACAGTCGACCGCTCTACCGCTGAGCTACTGAGGATTGACCTGTAGCCTATATTACCGAGGCTGGCCGAAAATGGCAAGGGGTTGACCAAAATTTTTTTCTAGGACAGCCCCATGCGGAGTTTGGCGAGTTGCTGGTAGGTGGCCGGGTCGAGGGCGCTATCGATGGAGGCGCGCCGCGATCGCCTCTTGGGGGTCTGTTGGTGGCGAACTCGCTTGCGAACCGTCTCCACTTCACTGGCAAGTCTGTACGCGGACATCCATTCGGCCCCGTACCCCACGGCCATCTGTTGCTGGGCGCGATCGCTGGTGGCGACGATGAACCGTCGGGGGTGGGTGTCGGCTTTACGACCCAAGCGGGCGCAAGATTTTTCAATATAGGTGTCGGCGGTTTGCCCGAAGTCGGTATAGCGAACGTGAAACAAGGGGGCGAGGGTTTCCTGTTTGGCAGGTTCGCGGCGATATTGGGCATCGAATACCAGTTGTGTTTCCCAACCGCAGGCGGTACTGTAGTTGAGGAGAATTTCGGTCAGATCGCGGCGGGCGGGCTCGAAACCGTGACGATCGCGGGTGCGACGCAATTGCGGCCACAAACCAATGATGTTGTAGCCGTCCACGAACAAAAGCGGGGGCAGCGAGCGGGAGTGCATGGCTCCTAGTTAAGTTGTGTTAAAGGTGTTAATTATAGAATAATCGGATATGGAAAAAGCGGCAACTGCAAGGGGGACTAAGGACGATCGCCCCTCGATTTATGCGACAAGTTGTAGTGCGCCTGTAGGTTCGATCGCAGGTTTAATTTGCGACTCTCCCACTTCCACTGTCACAGTTTCAATATCGATATCGAATCCTTCTAAGCTATAACCGTCTTCTTCTCCTGCGGGTGTGGGATAGTATTCGATCGCGATCGCGGTGTCGCCTTTTTTCAGCCCGTATTCGGGTAAGTCTTCTGTCAGTGCAACAAGTTGGTATAGTTCAATTTTCATGGTGACTTAACTTTCTCGCGATTAGATGGGGATACTGACGTTTAAATTGTGCGACTCGATCGCTTCTTTGTTGTCATAATAGTACGCGATCGCGGCTTGCACTGAAGCCAGAGACAAGTTATAATCGCTAGCAATTTCAGCAGGCGAAAGACTTTCATTCAGGATAGCGATCGGTTTTGGGTGTACCGTAAAGATAATGGTCGTGTTGGTGTGCTAGATCTTCAATTCCCGTGTCGATCGCGTATTCTTCGATAAATTCTAGCAAGTCATCTAAAGTGACTTTTCCTTCAGGTTTGAGAGGGGGAACGGTAGAGCGATCGCTCTTTTTTCCTGCTACAGTAATTGTAACCTGCTGTCCGTCTGTCCAGGAGACGGATTCGTTGAGTTCGACAACTCCATTTTTGAAGGTTCCGGTAACTGAGTGCATGGTTTGTTCCTCGTTATTGAACGGTAATATTTTATCGCGATCGCGTTTCCGATATCAATTGTTGCAGATCCAGAATTTCGACAAGAACGAGT
>CAKZKB010000439.1 GCA_937121005.1 uncultured cyanobacterium
AGAAGCGTCTCGATGCGATCGCGAACCGTACTCGATGCCCGGAAAATGGGGATTCCTTCAACCAATTCGATGCGAACTGCCCCTTCAATGGGAAAACTGCTGGGCAAGTTTTGTAGCTTAGGGACAACTAGCATGGATTTTCAGGATAGAGGAAGCTCTGGTTCATTATATCATCGATCGCCCAAGTCGCCATTGCCGCGATCGTACTCAACAATAATCCGGCGAATGTCATCGATTGAAATATCGCTCTGTTCGGACTTTGCATAGATGTCCAGTAAAAGAATAGCTGTAGTTGTTTTGACGTAATAAATTAAACGATAGCCACTACTTTTACCCTTTTGAATGTCGCTGTTGCGAACTCGCAGCTTAAAGACGTTGTATCCAACTCCAGGAATGCGATCGCCGGGTAGTTCGCCTCGTTGAAGTTGTTCGAGGATCGGCTCGATGTCTTGACGGATCCTGCGATATTTTTTGGCTAAGGTGCGTAACTTTCGCTGGAAGGTTGTGGTGGCTTCAATGCGAGTAAAACTCGATTCCGACATTATTCAATTCCTTTCCACAACTCGGAAATGGGAATTGTCTGACCTGTCATCGCTTCGTGCCAAGACTGACGAAAATCTGCTAAACTGTCCTCAGTTTCAGGATTGTCCATATCGTCTGGAATCAAGATAATGACTTCGACATGACAGTTACGATCGCCTACGAGCGATCGATCGAGAGAGAGTTGTCCGTTTTCGTCGATCGATCCTGTTGCTTTAATTGCTTTCATAATTTACAGTCGTGGTATGGGTATTTTGAGGTCAGTGCGATCGCTCGATGGTATTTGTCAAAACAGTCGCTAAATCGCAGTTAGCCAGACGTGCAAATCGTTCGGCTTGGCGATAGGCTTCATCGGACAACGTAATTGCAACTTGTACGCTCATCGATCGCTCTCAGTCAATCTCGGTTTCATTATGACATATTTCGGCGCGGGTGGATAGAAGGGGCGATCGCCTATCGGTTCTGTAACAATTCGCGATCGTCCGTTTCGCTATTTCCAGACACCGCGATCGCCTTGGCATCTTCAAGATCGGGCAACGCCAACTCTAACACTTTTGGATATGGTATCATAGTTGGTGTATCTTCGATCGCTCCGTAGAATTACAAATATGAGCAGCATTCAAGTGACAACCCACGTCAATGGCGATGGCATTCTACAACTAGAAATTCCCGAACTGCGCGATCGCGATGTGGAAGTGACGATCGTCGAAAAACCTGTAGCGCGATCGTCGAAAAAAGAATGGTCTCCGGGGTTTTTCGATCGCACCTCTGGCTGTTGGCAAGGCGAACCACTCGTTCGCGAACCCCAAGGCGAACCGCAAGATTGAAGATTGGCAAAAGTAACGATCGTCTGTCGATCTGAGGCGCGATCGCCTAAAATCAGTTCTGTAACAATTCGCGATCGTCTGTCTCCCTATTTTCAGATACCGCGATCGCTGCTGCTAAATATGCCGTCGCCTTCTCCGGATCGGGTAGAGCGCGAGGTGAGGGGACAATTCATTGCGATCGCTACCCAACTTATGTCATAATAGAACACAGCGCTTCGACCCATCGGCATCCACCACCAGAGGGATTAAACCCATGAAACCTATCCAACTTTTTTTTGTATCGATCGCTACAGCCGCCTCAGCGCTCCTGGCCACTTCTCCCGCTTCAGCACAATCAACTCGCTTCGCTTGCGGAACCAGCCAAAGCGGATCCCCGGCAACGATGGCTCAAACCCCTAACGGAAACGTTCCTGTGATTCGCTGGGTTTCCAGTTTCGGTCACGCGGCTGGCTATACCCCCCAACGTCGCTGTCAAGAAGTATCGGCTCGCTTCCAAAGCTACCACGAAGCCGGCAGGCTCGATTATCTGACGACCGGAGTGATGAACAACCATCCCGTAATCTGCGTTGCTGATAACGTCGGCGGTGCGTGCAACGGGCTACTGTTTACGTTACCCCCCGGCCGCGACGCTAACCAAACTCTAGAACAATTGATGGGTGTCCGCGTGGGTGCGCGGGATGCCCTCAACGAAAGCGCCGCCGGAAGCGCGATCGTCCAACGAGATGCACGCACGGGCAACATCTACGTGGATATGAACGCCTACATCGAATCTGCCCCCACCGAAGGGAATACGGCGGTTCCCGATGGTGACGAACCGAGCAGTGATTCCAATGGCGGCGGACTTTGGTAAAGTAACCTCTTAAGGTGCGAGATCCCCTCGCACCTTTTCCCATTTCCACAGATTTTTAGTTTTGCAATCCCCATGAACGTTCATCGCTACATCCCTAGCGTCCTCGTCGGGACGGCAGCGATCGTCTGCGTGCAACCTCAGCTTGCCGTCGCTAACGATGAAGTGAACGCGATCGCCGAACAGGTCACCGTTCAAATCCAACTGAGCAACGGACAACATTCTGGTTCGGGCATTCTGATTGCTAGAGAAGACGACACCTACTACGTTCTCACCGCCTATCACGTCGTATCGGGGGGATCCTACCGCATCGTCCCTGATGACGATAGTTCCTACGCCCTCGAGGGCGATATCATCCGCTTGCCCGGTGTCGATCTAGCGATTGTCACGTTCGAGAGTTCCAGCAACTACCCTCTGGCCGAACTCGGTGACTCCGAAGCCGTGAGAGTGGGAGCGAACGTCTATGTCTCCGGCTGGCCCAAACCCGGCGAAACGATTCGCACTGTCATTCACCAAGTCACCGCCGGACAAATTTCGGCCATCGAGCGCGTCGATGATGGTTACGAGCTCATCTATACTAATCCCACCCGGCAAGGGATGAGCGGCGGCCCGGTGTTTAACGATCGCGCTCAAGTCATTGGCGTGCACGGTCGCGCTGAAGGATACGAAGAAGACGGTATCATCAAAGCCTGGTTAAATTTGGGGATTCCCACCGCCACCTTTATCGAGTTGGCCCCGGCTGCTTACGCCGATCGCGGCCAGGAACTCTTGCAAGCGGGCAACCCCGAAGCCGCTTTAGCTGACTTCAATCAAGGCTTGTATTTCAACAGCGATGCTCCCGAAGCCTACATGGGTCGCGGATTTGCCCGTTATGCTTTAGGACAGTACCGAGAAGCGATCGCCGATGCAACCCAAGCCCTCAACGGGAACTCCCGCCTGACCATGGCGTACCTGTTGCGGGGAGCCAGTTACGCTGCCCAAGGCAACCACAGTCGGGCCATCGAAGATTTTGACGAAGCCATCGATCGCGACTCCAGTCTAGCCGACGCTTACGGCCGTCGCGGGGTCAGCAAAGCCGAGACAGGAGACTATATCGGAGCCAACGAAGATGTGGCGCGGGCGATCGAACTGGATGCCGCGATCGGTCACTTGCGCCGCAGCCAAGTGCGAGAATTAGTGGGCGACAGTGCCGGGGCCGCCGAAGACCGCGAGACTGCCGATCGCCTGGGCATCACCTTTTCTAACGGTTACGAAGTGGCCTTGGGCAGCGATACCCGAAACGTGGCCACGCGCGTCGATCCCACTCCGCCGCCAGTGCGACCCTCACCCGAACCCGAACCGCCTCGCTCTCGTCCCGAACCCGATCCCCCCGAAGAGGTTGAGGACGATCCGCCGCGCCCCACTCCCGAACCTCCAGTGCGCCCGGATCCGCCAGAGGAAGTCGCCGTTGGGAACTCTAACCTCTCTGAAGCGGCTTCCTATCCAGCCACCTCAGAAGTGCTTTCGGTTGCCATCAGTCCCGACGGCTCGGTGCTCGCTAGCGGCCACGAAAACGGCACGATCCAACTGCGCGATCGCGCCACTGGGAACCTGCGACAAACCCTCAACGCCCACGACTACCCCGTCAACGCCGTCACCTTCCATCCCACCAACACCAGCATCCTCGCCAGTGGCAGCAACGACGGCACAGTCAAAGTCTGGTCGGTTGCCAACGGTCGCCTGCTGAACACCTTCTCCCACAACCGCCCCGAAAGTTCCGACCCGGTGCGCGTTCAAGATGTCATCTTCAGCCGCACGGGAGCCAACATCATCGCCAGCGATGCCGAGGGAGGGGTACGCCTGTGGAACTGGCAATCTCGCCGGGTCACATCTCGCTTCGGCAACCACTCGAGGGGCGCAAATGCCCTCGCTGTCAGTCCTGACGGTAGCGTTCTGGCTGTTGGTAGCGGCAACGGGGAAATTTCCCTATGGCAAATTCCCGGAGGGCAACCCATCGCCACCTTAGAGGGGCACGATGGTCTGGTGTCGGGCCTGGAGTTTCTCGGCGACGGAACCCTCGCCAGCAGTGGCTACGACGGCACGGTTAAATTTTGGGATACCCAGGGGCAACGAACCATCAATAGTTTTGATATTGGCATCTTCGTCAGCGATCTGGCCCTCAGTCCCGACGGTCGCGTTCTGGCGGCCACCTTGCGCCGCAGCGCCCTCGATCGCGGCGGAGCCATCGGACTTTGGGACGCAAGCACCTACCAACCCAGGGGCGGGCTGCAACTGGCCCCCGGCCAAATGAACGCCCTGACTTTCGCACCCACAAGCGATGTCCTGTTTACGGGTAGCGACGATAGCAACATTCAACAGTGGCAAGTCCGGTGAAACATCTTTATTCTTCTCTCGCCGTCGGTTCCCTAGCGGCGGCCTTGGTTGTGGGCGGTGCGTCGGTGGCGCGATCGCAAACGGAAACTCCGCCTCCCCTAGAAGCGGAAACCGAGACTGTGCCAGCAGAAGCCCCCCCCAGTTGTCTGGCTCGTTTGCCGGGGGGATACTGTCTGGCTATCTTTCCGACCGCCATTGACGACACTGCGCCTGCCTCTTTGGTCAACGTGCAGTTACCCAGTGTGGCGGCCGGAAACGAGGCCCCCGCTCCCACTGGAGCCGTCAATATTATCAACGTCTTCGTGATGCCCCCAGCGACTCCGGTTGCCGAGGCCCCACCCGAAGAGATCGCCCCCCTTTGGGAAACCCTGACCCCCGCTCCAACCACCAACAATGACGATCCGCTTTGGTAAACTGTCATGTGCAAACCCTCGATCGCCCTAGCCACTTTGGGACTGGCTCTCAGTTGCGTTTCCAGTTTCGGACTCCCCACGAGAGCCACTGAAGACTATACCCCAGCCAGCCAACAATTGCGCCCCTTTGCGAATAGCGACGCGATCGCCCAGTGGTGGCACAGATCGCCGTTACGTTTGCCCGATCCGGTTATTGAATATCCGGCGATCGCCTTAGAAGGGGAAACCCTAGAAACCTTGCGCCGTCGATCGCGATCGACAACCGTGAAAGTGCTATCGGGGGAAACCTGGGGGTCGGGCATTACGGTCGATCGCGATGTCGATACCTCCACTTATACTGTCCTGACGAACGACCACGTTTTGCTCGCAGACGCAGACTATCGGGTTCGCACGCCCGACGGACGATTTTACGAAGCAACTGAAGAAACAAGGGTCAATTTTAACGGTTACGATTTGGCATTGGTGCAGTTTCAGAGCGATCGCGACTACGAAATTGCTGTTTTTGGCGACTCTTCGAGTTTAGAAGAAGGCAGCGAAGTGGTTGCAGTAGGATTTCCCATCGAAGCCGATCCGAACGTTGATGATGGGTTTAAATTTACCGAAGGACGAGTGTCTTTGTTACCCGAACAGTCTCTCGCCGACGGCTATCAAATTGGCTATACAAACGCGATCGAAAAAGGTATGAGCGGCGGCCCGGTTTTTAATCTTTCGGGGGAAGTGGTAGCAGTAAATGGAATGCACGCCTATCCGCTTTGGGGCGACCCTTATATTTACGATAACGGCGATCGTCCTTGCAGTCCAATGAAGGATATCATGACGCGATCGAGTTGGGCCATTCCGGCAGCGACGGTGTTACAATTGGTTCCCCAATTGCAGCGCGACGGGGCAGAAAACGCCGCCAGCGAAGCGGAGGATCCCCTACCTTCTCCCATTGTTTTGAGTGGAGAAAATTCGGCCGAGGTGTTTAATTTGGTCGCCGAACTGCGATCGCAGGCGAAAACGGCCAAAGAATGCGGCAATACTAGCGAAGAAACCCTTGATGACGAGGCGATCGTCGAACGCTAAACCGATCGTCGTTTCACCGCAAACAGGGTCGTTCGTGGCATAATACCCGTAACGGACGGGGAGACGCGATCGAATGGCATTCCAGATCGGACAGCAGTTGCAAGGCGGCAAGTACGCGATCGAGGCGGAACTCGGTCGAGGACGCTTCGGTGTCACTTATTTGTCCAAGGATCCCCAAGGGAACCTACACGCTATTAAAACACTGAATGACGATTTTCGCAATCAGCCGAACTTCGATCGCTGGCAAGAAAGTTTCGTCCAAGAGGCGATGAAGTTGCTAAAGTGCTGTCACCATCATATCGTCAACGCGGAGGAACTGTTTTTAGAGAATGGATTGCGTTGCATTGTCATGGAGTACGTTCCTGGTGTAACGCTCGATCGCTTAGTAACTTCTAGTTCTCCTTTGTCGGAAGCAGACGCACTACGTTATATTCGCCAAATTGGTGAAGCGCTAATTTTTATTCACAAAAAAGGATTGATTCACAGGGATGTGAAGCCATCAAATATCGTGATTCGAGCCGGAAAATCAGAAGCGGTGTTAATTGATTTCGGCTTAGCGCGTAAATTTGACCATCCTCACACGACAACCAGTTCGGATACAGCTAAAGGGTTTAGTGCGCCTGAAATGGCAATGAGCGATCGAAAACGCGGGCCGCATACGGATGTTTATTCGTTAGCCGCGACGCTGTATTATCTCTTAACAGGTCAGCCGCCTGAAGACGGAGAAGAACGGCTATTGTCTATGTCTCCGAAACCTCAATCTAGCTCGACTCCTCCCGTTAAATTAACACCCCCCATTGCGATCGATCCCCAGATTAAACCTTATATCAATGAAGCGATCGTCCGGGGACTTGCTGTAGAGATTGAATCTCGACCCCGAACTGTACCCGAGTGGTTGAGTTTACTAGAAGAACCGCCAACAGCAGAACCGGAATTGCCGGAAACCCAACCGATCGCGACTTCTGAAGTATCCGATCCGACTCCAAAACCCAAAAAGTGGGATGCAATGATATGGTTGACGCTAGCGATCGCGCTCGGGACAATCTTAGGGGCGATCGGGACATTGATGGGAGTGTTCAAGTCCGACTCGCCATCACCGTCGCCCAATCCACCCGCCGAAGTGGACGCACCTGCCCAACAGTAGTATAATGAACGAATGTTGGGAGTCTAAGTGAGTTATGGCTTGGGGGCATTGGTAAATGCGTAATTTTTACACAACGCTCGCTGTAGCGATTTTGTGGGGAGTTCGTCGTGCGTTGCCTAGATCGCAGCGTGGCAGTACGCCCTATTCAGCAACGCCGACTTGGGAACCGGGAAAGAAACTAGAAGGCGGCAAATATATTATTGAGGGGATACTGGGCCAGGGAGGCTTCGGAATCACATACTTGGCTCGCGATCGTAAGGGGGCGAAAGTTGCGATTAAAGTTTTGACGAAGTATGTTAATAATCCTGAAAAGTACGAACATACTTTTAAGAAAGAAGTTGATGGATTGGAAAAATGCTGTCATCCTCATATTGTTAATTTTCTTGGCAAAATTAAGGAAGAAAATTTGCAAGGAATCGTGATGGAATTTGTTGAAGGAGAAACTCTATTCGATCTCGTCGATCGAGAAGGACCTCTTCCTGAAAAAGAAGCATTAAAATATATTTTTCAAATCAGTCAAGCTCTAGCTGTTGTCCACGAGAATAACTTATTGCATCGAGATGTCAAGCCTAGTAATATCATCATTTGCACCAACGCAGCTAAAGCTGTTTTGATTGACTTTGGTATTGCCAGGGAGTTTTCACCCAATGTAACTAAAACTCACACAGTTTCAATTTCAGGATCGTATTCTCCTTTTGAACAACGCCTTAAAAAAGAGAAACGCGGAGCGTTTATAGATATTTATGCTCTGGCAGCAACACTTTACTTCTTACTCACGGGGCAAGAACCTATTCCTGCTATTGAACGACTCAAAGAGGATGAATTGGAGCCTCCAATAAGAATTAATCCGGAAATCGATTGCAGGATTAACGATGCCATTTTAAAAGGAATGGATATGGATTTTACAGTAAGACCCCAGTCCATTCAGGAATGGTTATTTTTATTGGATCCATCCTATTCTAACGTTCGTTTAGTCTCAAGTGCGAGCAAAAAAGGCAGCGCTCCAGATTTGCTGATTATCGACTCAGAAATTGCTACTGCCTGGAATCAAAACCCTCAAAATGTGTTGGTTTATGGTGGTGAAACTTTAGCCTCTCTGACAATTGAAGATTTGCGATCGGGAAAAATTGCCTGGGAAAGCGTTCGCTGGATCGAAGCAAAAGATTTGCTTCTTGACGAATTTTTCTTTATCGATCGCGCAGAAATTATCCCCGGTGGTTTGTTTCCTGTAATGGACTCGCCTTTACTTTTTGAGGGCGAGGAAATTACTCCTTTGCTACCTCTCAATCCTATTTTACTTGAATATTTCACTCCTGAAGAACTGGCCGAACGGTTGAAACTGACCCCGATCGATGACGATTGCGGTTCGTATGTAAGAGTTACCTTCAGTTTGCCTTTGTCTGGATCTCATTCAGAATCGCAAGATTATTTTGTTATTAAAGAATATCCTATTGAAGAAGGAAAGCTGCTACCAGAAGTTCCAGTATTGGAAATTTGGCCGAATTTCCAAGCTGAAGGATGGAAAGAATACTATGGTTTTTATTATGATGCGGAATATGGGGAAGATACTTTTCAAGTCAACTTTCCCAATACTAGAGATGCTCGAATTTTTCAAGAAGGTCGAGCCACATACCAACTCGTGCGCCTAGAAGAGTTTCCGACTTATATCGAGTGTAAACATGGAGATCGTAACTTGGGTCTCATTTTACTCGCAATATCAACAGACGCGATTTTACCTGAAATTTGGACAGTGGGAGTTGATTTTGGTACGTCTCGTAGTAACGTTTATATCAACCGTAAAGATATTCCCGAACCGTTACCTCTTGAAAATTTACATCGGCAAATTGCAGAAACTCCTGTTGATACTCGGTTGAATGTTCTGTTTGAGTATTTTATTCCAGAAGAGTTTATCCCTTGGAGCAAACCTCTTCCTCTTGTCAACGTTTTGACAACGCGAGGACAAGAAAACGATTCAGTTCAACAAGATCGTCCATTTTTTGATGGTCGAATTTATATTCCCGATTTGTTGCGATTTAAGCCGCAAGAAGACTATATAGTGACAGATTTAGATTTGTCACCGGAAAAACATAGTTACACGAAATTATTTTTACATAACCTAGCCTTAATAATTTCCGCGATCGCGGTTAAAAATGGTGTTCGAGAGATTCAATGGTCGCTATCATATCCTTCCGATTTCTCCTCTCGAGATAAAAATCAATATCTCGAAATTTGGCAAGACATCGTTAGCAAGCTCAACCAAACAACAGGAATTCAACATATCTGTCCCGACTTCGACGACTCTGACTATTTCCGATCGGAGAGTTTAGCGATCGCGCAGTATTTTAAAGATGAAGAAAGCCTCAATCTGCTCAATACTACCTGCATCAATATGAGGGATGGTATATCCGACATTTCTATATGGGAAGGTAACGAACTCGTTCATCAATGTTCGGTGCAACTCGCCGGACGAGATCTATTTTCTCAGTTTTTGGAACTCAACCCCAATTTTCTAGAACAGCGTTTCAAGGTTGATGTAGCCGAATTGCGAGGGTTGCGCGGGCCGGCATTTAAATCTAAAGTTGATGTGTTGCTGCGCTTGCAAAGTCAAGACTGGTTGAACAAACGAACCTCTATTGCCGATAAGTCGGACTTTAGGGGCTTAATTCGGCTGACTGCGATCGGTTTTGCAGGATTGTACTATTATGTGGGTATTTTGTTGCGGGTTTTGCACGAACGCAGTCGTTACGAAACCGGAGAAATTACCCCAGTTTATATGGCTGGAAAGGATTCGGAACTCCTCAACTGGTTAGCTGAAGGCGGACGCTTCGATAAAAATGCTGAGTTTCAAGAATTGCTGAGCCGAATGCTGAGCAAAGGAACGGCAATTTATGATGAAGACGATCCCGAAGGAATTTGCTTTAAAGATACTGGAGAAATCACCCGATTGAGTCAAAAGTTTGAAGATGAAGTAGCTTGCGGTTTAGTCATGAAATATACAGATATTGAAATCCCACAAGGTACGATAACAAATTCAGTGATTCCGGGAGAAGATTGCGAACTCGATGGCGAGGACATTTGTTGGAATGCAGATCTCGAATTTGAAGATGATGTGAAGCGGTTAAAAATCCCAAAACTGGAACGCTTGTCGCGGTTCCTTTACGACTTCCATCAAGCGTTACGCGACTTGGATATTGAAGCGATCGATCGCCTCCCGGACTACACGCGCAGTCGCGATATGGAGGATAACGATCGATTGTGGCGATCGGTTCGTAAAGAGCTTAACAATTTGTTACTCGATATCAGAGGTGATGCCAAAAACATCCGCGTTGAACCGCCATTTATTTTAGGCTTAAAAGCATTGCTGATCGTATTGGGTAAGGAGTGGGCCGGAAAATGAAGAAGTTTAATTCTTCTGCACTGCATAACAAAACCGACCGATCGCGGGTTCGGCATCCAGGGTCATATTCTTTAAACTGTCGCAAAAACTTGTCCAAATTGTGAGTTTTCGCCCCATCTCGGCTGTCTTCACTCCGAACTTCATGCTTCCCACTCAGTGAGTTGTTCGTGGCATAATCCCCGTAACAGACGGGGAGACGCGATCGCGGGGGAATTCACAAACTGGCAACGCGATCGCGCTCTTCCCGTAAAATGAGGGAAACTCCGCGCAAATTTTCCATCACCCACGGCCGCTGACCGATGACCCCAACTACCCAACAAGTCTTTCCCGTCGTTTGGCAAAACGATCGCGTTTACCTAATCGACCAAAACCGCCTCCCCGCCGAGTTTACCTGGGTCGATATCCGTCGCTGCGAAGATATGGCCACCGCCATCGAAACCATGATTGTCCGGGGCGCACCGGCCATTGGCGTGGCCGCCGCCTACGGAATGTATCTAGGGGCCCGAGAAATCGACACCGACGATCGCGACGAATTTTTGCAACGCCTCAGCAGCGTCGCCGAACGGCTGCGATCGACCCGTCCCACCGCCGTTAATCTATTTTGGGCCATCGATCGCCTGCTGAAAACCGCCCGCCAGACTGTTGGTTCCGTTGAAGCCATTAAAGAACAGTTACTCGTCGCCGCTAAAGCGGTGCAAGCCCGAGATCTCGAAACCTGTCAGGCGATCGGCGATGCGGGTTTGGAAGTCTTGCCCGACACCCCGGAAAAACTGCGAATTTTGACCCACTGCAACGCCGGGGCCTTGGCTACGGCTGGATACGGTACGTCTCTCGGGGTGATGCGATCGGCCTGGCGCAACAACCGCCTCGATCGCATTTACGCTGACGAAACCCGACCCCGCCTGCAAGGATCGCGCCTCACGGCTTGGGAATGCGCCCTCGAAGGGATTCCGATTACCATCATCACTGATAGCATGGCCGCTCACTGCATGAAACAGGGACTCGTGGATGCTGTCGTTGTCGGGGCCGATCGCATTGCGGGGAACGGCGACACCGCCAACAAAATCGGAACTTACGCTGTGGCGATCGCGGCTAAAGCCCACAATATCCCCTTTTTCGTCGCTGCGCCTCTGTCTACCATTGATTTTAACCTTACCGACGGCAGCCAAATTCCCATCGAAGAGCGCGACCCCGCCGAAATTTACCGTATCGGCGACCAGATCGTAACCCCCAAAACTGGGGTAGACTTCTATAACCCCGGCTTCGATGTCACCCCCGCCGAACTGATTGCCGCGATCGTCACCGAACAGGGAGCCATTCCCCCGTCTAAGTTG
>CAKZKB010000440.1 GCA_937121005.1 uncultured cyanobacterium
GCAGTTACTAAGCGCGTGGCAGTCTGGGTGGGTTTTTGGCGGTATGGTTTCGTGGAACGATCTCTGGTTTGACGATGGCGAGACGAATAAAGAGTACGATACGCTTTCAGACGAGCTATTTAATCTGATTAACTTGTCTCTAATGGTAGCCTCGAACCCATTTCCACGACCGTAACTGTTCTACCGGATCTGACATTGAAGTGTGACAATGCGACAATATTTTCGCAAAATGGTATAAGATCGGAGTGAAGCCAGAGATACATGGAGGTCGAAACGTGCGAAAACAAACGTTTGCGATTCTCGCCGCTATTACCCTGCAAACCATTTTACCAGGTGCGACGCGATCGCGGGCCATGCTACCGCCGCCACCACCGGACTATCGAGAAGTTGAGGTTTCCACCTTCCTCGATCGCCACAATTTTGACGATTTTTCTCCCTCGGCGATCGCCGCAGATTTGCTCGATCGCGGTGCATCTTTAGAAGGACGACAGCGCGAAGAGATCTCGATCGACTATGGCAACAACCCCAACGATCGCGTTGTTATCGAACATACCACCATCGGACTTCCCGATACTTCCGTTCGCAGCCAACGTCGGCGGATTGAAATGATGCGACAACCCAGTGGATGGCAAATTCTTTGGGTCGGGGAACAATATCAATGTCAACCCAGGCGCGGACATCAAGACTGGTCGGGAGAACTCTGTTCGTAGCGATTTAATGCGGCCCCGGCGATCGCCATGCTGCGATCAGCAAGCAGACAATGCCGATATTAATGCAAATATCGGCAACATTGAAAACGGGGAAGTTAATTAGGCGAAAGTCGAGAAAATCGACAACTTCCCCAGTGGCGAAGCGATCGATACCGTTGCCAATGGCCCCGGCTAGCACGAAGCCGTACCCGATTTGCTGCCAAAAGGGGAGTCTGGGGCCAAACCACGCCATCAACATTAACCCCACACTGACCAGCAACGACAGCCATCGCAGCCAGCCACTTCCCTCGAACAAGCTGAAGGCGGCCCCGGTGTTGGTAACGTAGGTAAAGTGGAAAACACCGGGCCACAGAGGGATGCTTTCGGGAGGGTTGGTGAGGTCGAAGTTGTCCATCACCCAGAATTTCGTCAGGCGATCGACCAGCAAGCCTAGAATGGCGGCGATCCACAAGGGAATATTTCTCGGACGTTTGCGTGTCATGCGATCGATCTTTAGAGCTAGCCATAATAAAGTTTATATCATATCAAATTCTCACCTCGAAAGCCGGTTATCATGGGGGAGCAGTTACAGGGAATGCTTAGAAAAGTGACCCTAGATGCGATCGCGCCTATCAATTTTTCCGAACAACGGGAACTGTTGCACTATTGCCTCGATCGCGATCTCAATTTGCACGACGAACTGGCGGAGAGAAACCTATGTTACGACGATCTGTGCTATCGCTACAACCCGGAAGTTGCCACGACATCGAACCGCGATCGTCCGTTTTCTCCTGTCCCGTTTCATGGCATTCCCGTCGTCAGTTTCTTCTCGGGTGCGGGTGGCTTGGATCTGGGGTTCGAGATGGCCGGATTCGAGCATTTGGCGTGCTTGGAAATTAACCCCACATTTTGTCAGACTTTAAGCAAAAATCGCCCTGACTGGAAGGTGTACGATCGCGATATTTGCCACAGAGAAGCAACCCTCACTCTTCTCCAAGAAACCATCGGCATTCAAGCGCCATTCGAGGGTATTTTTATCGGCGGGCCGCCCTGTCAGCCTTTTAGTTTAGCAGCTAACCAACGGTTTTCCAAGCAAGGAGAAAACTTTAAGCGCGTCGGTTTCGATCGCGCCGATCTCGGAAATCTCTTATTCGATTTTATCTTCTATATTCAATATTTGCAACCCCGCGCTTTTCTGATTGAAAACGTCACCGGACTGAAGACGATCGACGGGGGAAAACAACTGACGATCGCCCTCAATTCTCTGGCCGATAGTGGCTACGCGATCGCCCCGCCAACGGTTCTCAATGCCGCCGAGTTTGGCATTCCCCAACAGCGAGAACGTCTGTTTGTTGTCGGTTTTCGGGGGACGAAATCTTTTCAATTTCCCAGTCGCGATCGCGATCGAATTCCCTGCTACAATGCTTTAACGCGATCGCTCGATGGCGTTGCCAACCACATCACTCGCAAACACAAAGCGGCCTCCATTCTTCGCTACGCCGAACTGAAATATGGGGAACGCGATCGCTTGGGAAGAGTGGACAGACTCCACCCAAATTTGCCCTCGAAAACTATTATCGCCGGGGGAAGTCTCGGCGGCGGACGATCGCATTTGCATCCGGTCGTCCCTCGGACGCTATCGGTACGAGAATCGGCAAGATTGCAAACCTTTCCCGACGAGTTTGTATTTTGCGGTTCGGTGGCGCGACAGTTTACCCAAGTGGGAAATGCCGTCCCGCCGTTGTTGGCAGCAAAGTTGGCTAGCGAGATTTATCGACAGTATTGAAATTGAATTTTCGCCGGATTCCATTCTTAACGGCGATCGCGACGCTCGGGTTGCGCCGCCAAAGAAGGAGCCCTGGATTTGCCCCCTGTATTCTTAATTGACATGACTTTTCCGAGCAAATCAAACCAGAACGAAGCCCCCATAGAAATAGCAACCCCGCTAATTATCCAACCAATCAGTTTGCGAGCGTAAGGAATCCCCAATAGGGGCTGCATTTCTGCTTGTTGAGCCACAACATTACTGCGCCAACCAATGGGAAGGGGAACGGCATCGAGATCGCGATTGACTTGTTCGCGAATGCGATCGGACGTTGCTGGCGTGAGTTCGGTTTCTCGGGCAATTAACTGTTCGGCATTTTCGCTAATGGTGGCTCGCAGCACCGAACTTTTCGAGAGACTATCAACAATGTACAACGAGTCCGCATTGGCCGCGATCGCCACCACTAAGCCAATTAAAATAGCAATTCCGCGAGCGTTGCGCTTGTAGACTCCCGAAGCGCGAGTCATGGAAGTATCGAACCAGTCTTCGACTGCGAGTTGCAACCCTTCTAAATCTTCGCGGACGTTTTGTTGTTTTTCTTGAATGCGTTGAGCTAAAGAATTCAAACTGTTGCGGACGGAATCGGGCAATTCTGGCAGACGATCGATAATTTCTTCAAATCCTTTGCGAGTGGGACTATTTTCGTCTTGAAATGCCGTGCGTACTTGCTCTAAAAGCTGTTGTTTCTCCCGGACTAAATCGACAACTTCGTTTAAGGTTGGTCGTAGGGAACGAACGAGCACGTCGCGTTCTTGAGGGGCAAATACACCGTCGCGCCAATATTGCAAGCGATATAAATAGGCTTGGCGAAAGTCTTCACTGTCGGAAAGATAGTTACGAACGCGATCGATTAATGTTTGCGTGCGTCGATCGAGCCGTTCTATCGTTTCATCTAAAGTCGTCACGTTCTCGCCATATTCTTTGACGATTTTTTGCCAGTCCTCGTAGAGTTCGTTGATTTGCCCCTCGACAATCGATCGCGACTCGGCAGCCAAGTTAATTTCTTCGCCAATGTTGACCAGTTCTTGAAATTTTTCGTTACTAAAAACTTGCAAGCGCGATACGCTTACCAAACGCGCAATTTGGGGAATCTTGAAGGTTTCCATCATGGTGCTGGCAAACACTTCAGGCGAAATATACGAGGGGCCGCTGCGCTTGCGATCGAACATTTCTTCAGTTCCGGTTATCTTGCGATACGCATCTCCAATTAGCGCGTTAATGCGGCGAAAAAAGCGAGCGAACTCTCCTTTGGCTTCTTGGTTGAGACTTTTAATTAAGGGATGATCGTAGAGTCGATCGGCGAGGCGTTTGACCTGTTCGGTATCCTGCGAACCGCCTCCCCCGGACAGCAAAACTTGAATTGATTTTTTTAGGTGTTCGGCTCGCCATTGCAGCAGCGTGGAGATCAGTTCTTGAATTTCTGAAGCCAGCAGGCTTAAAATTAAGTAGGTGAAAATCAACCCGATGGCAATGTCTAATAACAAGGGTAGGTTCATAAAGCGATCGTCTCCAAGAAAAATCGGCCGCAAGGGGGATGCAATCAATCCATACAGCAAATAATCCCCCCGAGGGTTCCTTTCGTCAAGGGCGATCGCGTTGTTATTTTGGGGGGCCGCCGTGCGCTATTGCGTTCCGTTTCAGTTTATTTGCATCTTAGCCGAGGAGTGGGGGGCGCGATCGTGTCACTGGCGAGAGTCCGATCGCGCCTTTACCGGGTTTGTCGCTGAGGTGGCCTTTTCCTCGGCAACGGTGGCGGCCGACTTTGCCCGTCGCTGGTCGGAAGTGGTAGGCTATGGGGTAGCCGTCCGCCACCAATGCGGGTTTCATACGGTGTCGGTGCCCTGCGCGATCGCCGACGAAGCGAATTTAGCCTAACGACTTGGCAGGTGACGGCGCTTGTGCTATGGTGAAGAAACGCGATCGGGCGGTTAGCTCAGCGGTAGAGCGCTTGCCTTACAAGCAAGATGTCACTGGTTCGATCCCAGTACCGCCCATCCACTCAATTTGCTGAGGGAGACTCTACCTTATCGGATGGCTTTCATCTCTTCTCGCGTATCCCAAAAAATCGCTGCTTGGCTATATTCGCTGTGGAAATTTAGCCGTCCTCATACCATCGTCGGCACGAGTCTCAGTATTATTGGAGTGTATCTAATTGCCGTTGTCAATGGCGATCGCCTCAATGCTTACGCGATCGCTCCCATTCTACTGCCTTGGATTGCTTGTCTGTGCGGCAATGTCTATATTGTTGGCTTAAACCAACTCGAAGATGTAGAAATCGATAAGATCAACAAACCCCATCTTCCCATTGCGGCGGGGGAATTTTCGTATTTACAAGCGCAGCAAATTGTCGCCGTGACGGGGACGCTGGCAATTTTACTCTCGAGTGCGGGCAGTTTTTGGCTGTTTGCGACCGTTGCGATTAGTTTAGCCATCGGCACAGCTTATTCCGTACCGCCCGTGCGCTTGAAGCGCTTTCCATTTTGGGCATCTTTTTGTATTCTAAGCGTTCGCGGCGCGATCGTCAACCTGGGATTATTTTTACACTTCAACGATGGCGTGCCCGTACCGCCGTCGGTGTGGGCCTTGACGGCATTTGTGATTGTCTTTACCTTCGCGATCGCGATTTTCAAAGACATTCCCGATATCGAAGGCGACAAACAGTTTAACATCTCTACGTTCACCATCGAATTAGGGAAAGAGGCGGTATTTAATTTGGCCCGTTGGGTCGTTACAATTTGTTATCTGGCCATGGCGATCGCCGGAATCAGTGGCGTTGTTGGAGTCAACTCGACTTTTCTAATTGTCACGCATTTACTCATTCTCGCTGTCTTTTGGGGGCGCAGTTTTGC
>CAKZKB010000441.1 GCA_937121005.1 uncultured cyanobacterium
CCACAAATTCGCGTTCTTCGCCTTGGGGAAGCGCTTCTTCTAAATTTTCGACGCGGTGGGTTGCCACTTCCCGCAGGGGCAGAAAACCGGGGGATTTGCCCCCAATATCAATATAAGCACCTTCGGAGTCGTACTCGAAGACCTTACCGCGCACGACTTGACCTTTGGAAAATTGATAGTCGTGTTGTTCTAAGGCTTTGGCAAAATCTTCGGCGGAGAAGGAAGCGGATTCGTTTCCGGCGGTACTAGATTGCGAGTTCATGAAAATCTTTAGGGCGGAGGGATCGAAAAAAAGCAGTCAATTCGAGGCACTCGAATTTTATACCACTATAACCAATTTTGAGGGCAGGGAATGGCAACAGTTACAAAAATTTTTGCAGGCGATCGATGAGGGGATCGGCTCGCAATACTCCTTCAATGCGATCGACGGGTTCCCCATTTTTAAACAGTACCAGGGTGGGGAGGGCTTCGATGCCGTATTTGCCGGCCAGGTTGGGGTACTTGTCGGAGTCGATTTTGACGACTTGTAGCTTCTGCTTGAGGCGATCGCTGACTTGCTGCAAAATCGGTACCATCATTTGGCAGGGGCCGCACCAGGTGGCGTAGAAATCCACCAGTACGGGGACTTGGGAGGCGGCGAGCATTTCTTCAAAGCTGTTGAAGGTCTTTTTAACGGCCATGGCGCTAAACGATCGGTTGACTCACTTTCGAGTATAGACGGTAATAGGAGGTTATACCATTTTCCAGAATTAATGCAACACATGGAAGTAGTGATGTAGGGGCAAACGGCGTTTGCCCAACCCGCAGTGTAACACTATTTTCGGAAAATGGTATTAGGGTTATTTGATTCTACCGCCGAACTGACGTTTTGCAAATCGTTCTATACTCTCACCCTCCCCTATGTCCTCTCCCGACAAGCCATGGATCTATTTGAGGAAGAGTACCGACATTAACTTTTGATGCTGGCGGCCGAATTGAGTTGTGTCTACAAAATGCTGTACGATGGTTTTGTGTCCGAGAGTACAAGCGATCGACAACAGCGATACAGTAAAGAAAGTAAACGGCTGTGAAAAGCCGATATTCAACCAGTCTCGCAAAAGGGGTTCGTATTCGAGCCAAAACATTTGCCAGAGGTAAATCCACAGGGTCGAAGAACTGATGAAGACGATCGCGGGAGCCAACCAATGCGATCGCGTTTTCCAGAAGCGCGTTTTCACGAGACGATCGACCCACAAATAGAGCAACATGGAAGCGAAAATCGCGTAGGCAAAATAGTACAATTGCGGTGGATATTTGTAGGCTTGCGTTTTAATGAAGCGATCGGCAACATCGCTATATTGCAAGCCTAATGCGATAAATACCACGAACCCGGTAGCCGAAATTACTGCCATTGTCTTGCGGTTTGCCCGTCGCCACAAAATCCCCATACCGAAAATGCAGCCGTAGGGAATGGCATAAAGAATGAAATCGTTGATGACAATATCGTTAAACCCCTTAGCAAAGTTCTCGATCGCGTCGTTGGCAAAATCCGGTTCAAATTTATCGCTCAAGCTGAAGATAACCTCGTAAATCCCATAAATGACCAGCAAGACAACAATGGCGCGTTCGGTGGTTTTTGCCCGGTCTACAATCGCGACGATCGCTGGAGAGATCGAGGCAATGAGAATAAAGACCCGCACGATCCAAAGCCCGTCGAGTTCGCCAATGGTGAGAAAACTCTCGCCGATCGTCTGCCAACTGTAGGGATATTCTTTGCCCATCAACAGCGTATCGAGGACGTAGGTGGCGCTGAAAAATAATACCAGGAAAATCCAAACTGGGGCAATCAGGCGCACGACGCGCTTGCGAAAATACTCGCCAAACGAAAAGGGACGATCGCCCCGAGAGACGGAAAATAGCGCCCCCGACACCATCACCATCAACGGTACGTCAAAGTTACGAATCTGATCGATAACGTCATCGGCATTGGTATGGGCGAGAATGATACAAAAGATGCCGACGGTCTTGAGAATATCGAAGCGCAAATCGCGATCGGGCGGGGGTGAAGAAGCGTTAGCGTTCATTGCAACTGTAAACCAGCGACGCTTGTCAATACACCAGATGCGTCGCACTTTAAGGACTATCTTAACCGATCTTAACCTGGCGATCGGATTTCATCTCGGGCGCGTTGGGTTTATAATGAGCTAGCGGCTACTTTCGATCGCCCTCACCGCCATAGACTGATGAAACATACTCTCTCCGTCCTCGTTGAAGACGAAGCCGGGGTGCTGACACGCATCGCCGGACTGTTTGCCCGTCGGGGCTTCAATATCGATAGCCTCGCTGTCGGCCCGGCCGAGCAAGCGGGCATTTCCCGGATTACCATGGTGGTACAAGGGAACGATCGCATCATCGAACAACTGACCAAACAACTCTACAAACTCGTCAACGTTCTCAAAGTCAACGATGTCACCGAAGTGCCCTGCGTCGAACGGGAACTGATGCTGTTGAAAGTGAACGCCACGAGTACGACGCGATCGGAAGTGGTCGAAATTGCCCAGATTTTCCGCGCCCGCGTGGTGGATGTTTCCGACGATTCTTTGATTTTAGAAGTGGTCGGCGATCCGGGTAAAATGGTGGCGATCGTCAAAATGCTGCAACGGTTCGGACTGCGAGAAATTGCCCGCACGGGTAAAGTCGCCCTCACCCGCGAGTCGGGGGTGAATACTGAATATCTCAAGTCCAAAGAAGTGGCTTAATTGACATTCCCTGTTAGTGTCGCGTTTCGTCCCACACTTCTGTTTCGTTCTCTCGCACCGCCAATAGGGGAATTGGCGGTAAAAAATGCTTGCGAACGTAGCGCAGCATACTTTGGAAGTGCAACCACGTATATCGACTGAAAAACCGCTTGTCGCTAACGGCGATATGGTGGTGGACGATCGCGGCTTCGGGAACGTAATACACTTGCCAACCATTATCGCAAATGCGTCGCGCCCAGTCAATATCTTCCACGTACAAAAAAAAGCCTTCATCTAGGGGGCCAACGGTTTCTAAAACTGCTTGCCGCACGCACAAACAGGCCCCTAACAGCCAATCAATTTCTTGAGGAAGGGAGCGATCGAGATCGGCCATTAAATGATGTTGGTTGAACTTCGACTCGCGCAAAAACACTCGCAAAGGCGTTCTACGGGCGATAAACGAACTCAACGTTGGAAACCGCCGCGCCGAGGGTTGAATTGTACCATCGGGAAACAGCAATTTTGCCCCGCACAAGCCCACTTGCAGATGAGTATCCATGAAATCTATCAAGGTTTGTAGCGCTCCCGATCGCACTTCTGTATCGGGGTTGAGCAATAATAAATAGCGTCCCCGCGCCAGAGCCATGCCATAATTGTTGTTAGCAGAAAATCCGCGCCGCTTGCGGTTAACAAACAATTGTACCTGGTGATAGTTGCGAACGCGATCGGCACTGTCATCGTCCGATCGATTGTCGATCCAGATGACTTCCCCACCGACGCGATCGACTTCTGGCAGCAACGCACTCAAAGCGCGATCGACGTAGGCGGCATGATTGTGGCTAACCGTAATCACAGAAATTGGTACTTCCATCTCTAATTTCGCATTCTTTGACGGCGGCGAGCAGCCTCTTTATAGCACTCAATTAAACCGTTGATAATGCGCGGATCGGTGGTATATAAACCGACATCTGCCGGGATTTGAGAGGCATCGTAACATAAAGAGTGCTGTCCTCCCATCATGGCCCAAGCGCGATCGCAGACGATTACTTTTTCTTCAACGCCTAACAGCTTCAAACTGAGATGGGAGTAGCGCTTTTTCAGACTGAGAATTTCGGGTAACAGTTGGTAGTTTTGGAACTTATCGCGTTCGGCATGATAGCGCCATCCTTTTGAGGTTAAGGTAATGGATTTGTTGGGATTGCCTTCGCGACCGATATCGGTGCGATGCCCCCAACCAATGTTAACCTGAACTTGGCGTTTTAAGGTGGCTTCTAAGCGTTCGACAACGCCATTAGTCGCCGTTTTCCGCAGCCAAGGACTGACGATAATTAAACGCTGTTGCACTTGCTCTAAAGCTGCCAACAACAAGTCGGGACGATCGCCAGCAATTAACTCGTACTCGTAGGGAAAAATGGCTTCCAAACGGCGATCGATGGATTTGAGCCAATAATCAACCGAAAGGGATTCGCTGTCATCGGCGACTGTCAAGGAACCGCTTCCGGTTTTGGGTTTTTGCAGTTGCTTCACCGCCGAAGTGAGGCGGCGCATTCCCGGTTGGAGAATTTTGGATTGTTGACTTTCCAAGCGATCGACCTGGCCGCCAATTTGCTCGATGCGATCGCGAATCGGGGCAAAATGGGGGTTAAATGGGTCGCCAATGGTTTCGACGGCAGCTTGTAATTGGGCGATCGTCCGGTGAATGTCGGCAATTTGCGGCGATGAATGTCCCGGCGGCAAATTTTGCTGCAAACTTTCGATTTGATGTTGCAAGCGACCGACCGATTCGTTAACATGGTCGTTGAGGCGGTAGAGTCCTCGGCGCAAAATGGTAAAGGCTTCTTTGATTTGTTCGCGATCGGCTTCTAC
>CAKZKB010000442.1 GCA_937121005.1 uncultured cyanobacterium
CTTTGGGATCGGGAAGCTCCTCACGGACGCTCTGCGTCGTGAGGAGAGCATTCACTAATTGGAATTCCCATCTGTTACATTAAATTCTGGAAATTGGTATGAGACAATGGTTGGCAGCGATCGGTCTGGGTTTGTTACTTCTCCTCTCAGCGTGCGACGCGCGTCGCGTCAGTGCTGAAGAACGCATCTTTTTACCTCTATCTTTAGACTATGTAGGCGAGTGCGAATTGAACGATCTCGAGTTTGAAGACACGCCGATTGGCGGTTTGTCGGGATTGAGTTACGATCGCGATCGCGATCGATTTTACGTTCTCAGCGACGACAAATCTCGTTTGGCTCCGGCTCGATTTTACACTGTCGCCATGCAACTCGATCCCGACGCTGGCATCAACAGGATCGCCATTGAAAATGTCACCTTTTTGCAAACGCCAAAAGAAGAGAACTTTCCGGGAGGTAGCCTCGATCCTGAAGGCATTGCGTTGTTACCCGCCAACGAAATTTATGTGTCCAGCGAGGGCAACTTTAACGCCGCGATCGAGCCTTTTATCGCTCGCTTCAACCTAGAAACAGGAACTTGGCAAGATGCCTTACCCTTACCACCCTACTACATTTGGGATGAAGAAGGACAAGGCATTCAGAATAATGCCGGTTTTGAAGCCTTAACCCTCAATCCTGGAGCTCGCAACAGCCAAGGCGAACCCTATCGCGTATTTGTGGCTACAGAATCGCCCCTGCAACAAGACTTAGAATTAGAAGAGGGCATTTCCACCATTCGCAATCGCTTGTTACATTACGCGATCGTCGATGGTACGCCGCAATTTATTGCCGAACATTTGTATCCTCTCGACGTAGCGAATCCGAGTGTTGTTGCCAATGGCTTAACCGAAATGGTCGCTTTAGACGAAGCCGGACATTTTCTCAGTTTAGAGCGTACTTACAGTCCGTTTTCAGGAACCGCCGTCAAAATATTTCAATTCGCGATCGCCGACGCAACGGATATTTTAGGACGATCGCGCTTAGGTGAAGCCGCAGACGTGCGATCGATTCGCAAACAATTGTTATGGAGTTCTCGCGATGCGGGAGTAACGGTGGATAATCTAGAAGGAATGACATTAGGCCCGCGTTTGTCCGATGGTTCGCAAAGTTTGGTTTTGGTGAGCGATGACAATTTCAATCAGTTTGCTAGTCCTCAAGTGACCCAGTTTCTCCTATTCCGTTTAGAACGCGAATAGTAACCCTCTTATATCAGATTCGGTAGAACAGTTACGGTATTTGTAGGGGCTAAGCATTCGCACAAGTTAACGAACGATTCTACCGATAACTCAACATGGTGAATGCTTAGCCCGCCCGAGCGATGGGGTTGTAGCAACGAATGCTGGAGGCCATGCCTCCATTTTATCACATACATTGCTCAAAAACCGATCGCCTCTCCTTCCCCCCTCGGATCGGCTGCACCTTCTAGAGTTCCGTCTGGTAAAACGACGATCGCGTTGGCATTTCCCCACCCACCCCAAGTGACGATTTCGTGGCCGCGATCGCGCAAGTTTTCGACTATCAAGACATCAAATCCCCACCGTTCTAAGATAAGGCGATCGGGTTGCCATTGATGGTGCAGTCGCGGGGCAGAAATTGCCGCTCCTGCGTCCATTTCGTAGACAATTAGATTGAGCAAAACCTGCACAACAGTGGTGATAATCGTGCTACCACCGGGAGATCCGATCGCAATTCGCAAGCGATCGCCGTCGGTAACAATTGTCGGACTCATACTCGATAGGGGGGTTTTTCCCGGTGCGATCGCATTCGCTTCTCCTCCCACCAAACCGTAGAGGTTAGGCACTCCCGGTGCAATGGCAAAATCGTCCATTTCATTGTTGAGGAGAATACCGGTATTTCCTGCTACCACTGCGGCTCCAAAACCGCCATTGACGGTAAAGGTTAAACTGACCGCATTGCGATCGCGATCGACAACATTGAGATGACTCGTTTCCGTTGACTCCGTTCCCAAACGCTGCAACAGTTCCGGATCGGCAGGAAAAACTTCACTCGACGGCGTAGCGCGATCGCGATCTATTTCCTGACGGCGTTCTCGCGCGTATTCCATACTCGTTAATGCTTCTACTGGAACCTCTACAAAGTCGGGATCGCCGAGGTATTCAGCGCGATCGGCATACGCAACCCGCATCGACTCGATGAGCAAATGCAGTGCGTCGGGGTGATGCCAACCCCAACTTTCTAAGTCAAATTCACCAACTAAGTTAACGATTTGTAACAGATGAACCCCACCCGAAGACGGCGGCGGCATGGAACAGACGCGCAGTTCTCGAAAGTCGCCGCAGAGGGGATCTCGCCAGATGGGACGATAGTTTTCTAAATCTTCTCGGGTGACTAAACCGCCGTTGGCTGCCATGTCAGTAGCGATCGCATCGGCAATTTCTCCAGTATAAAAACTGTCGGGATCGGCGGCAATTTCCCGTAAGGTGGCGGCGAGTTCCGGTTGCGTAAAAATCTCTCCGAGTTGGTAAAATTCTCCGTTGCGGGTAAAGACTTCTACCGCCGCCGGATCTTGCGATAGAATATCCCAGCGACGATCGATGGCATCGACAAATCGTTGGTGCAAGGGAAACCCATCTTCAGCGATCGCGATCGCGGGTTCGACAACCGTTTCCCAAGGCAATTCTCCGTAGCGTTGGTGAATTTCTGCTAACCCGGCGATCGTCCCCGGTACGCCAACGGCTAAGTATCCATCCAAACTCGATCGCCCGATGACTTCTCCGCTTTCATCGAGATACATCTCTCGGGTTGCCAATTGCGGAGCTCGTTCGCGAAAATCTAGCGCTAAAATCTCGTTCGTCTCGGTTAAATAGACTAGCAAAAAACCACCGCCGCCAATACTAGCAGAAAACGGTTCGACAACAGAAATCGCTAGCGTTGTCGCCACCGCCGCATCAATGGCGTTTCCTCCCGCTTGTAGCATTTCGATCCCTGCTTCGCTAGCGAGAGGGTGTGCCGAAACCACCATAGCGCGATCGCTTTTTGTGGGTTCGAGAGTGGTAGCGATCGCTTGAAGGGGATATAGGAGGGCGATCGTGGCTAAAAGTAGAAGTTGTTTCATTCCGAACGTATAATTGCATTATAATACATACATAGCGTATGGTGCGTACAAAATCCATCGTGATGGCATGAGGGAGGAAGATTCGTTATACGCTGTCAGTTTCAATCTGCTTAAGCTATAATAGTTGCCATCACAGTGTTATGTGGTGAGTAAATTGATAGCAATTGGCGCTTCAATTTCCTTGACATATCTACACACAGTGGAGTTTTTTACGAACGGTCTGAGATAAACTTAACATCGCGCAACAATTGGTTACAATGGGGAGAAGCCGTTGCGTTGGAGTCCGCCACCGTGCAAATACAGCCCGCTAAACTCAACTTCTCCTTCAATCCCCTGCTGCTAATTGCCCCCTTCTTCTTTTGGGGAACAGCAATGGTGGCCATGAAAGGCGTTCTCGCCGATACGACTCCGTTTTTCGTGGCCGGGGTACGGTTGGTGCCCGCCGGGATTTTGGTGTTGGCTGTCGCTGCATTGTTAGGCAAGTCCCAACCGCGCAGTTGGCAAGCATGGGGGGCGATCGCGGCCTTTGCGTTGGTTGACGGGGCCTTATTTCAAGGGTTTCTCGCCGCCGGACTCGATCGCACTGGGGCCGGCTTGGGTTCGGTCATCATCGACTCCCAACCCCTTGTCGTCGCCTTGCTGTCGCGATGGTTGTTTGCCGAAATTGTCGGCTTTTGGGGATGGTTGGGGCTGAGTCTCGGTATTATTGGGATCGGTGCGATCGGTTTGCCCGATGCTTGGATTTTAGGCTTCTTAGGCGGACGATCGCCCGATGTCGATCTTGCCGCCTTGTTGCAAAACGGAACCTTGTTGATGTTTGCTGCTGCGATCTCCATGGCAGTGGGAACGGTGATGGTACCCTGGGTGAGTCGCCACGTCGATCCGGTGGTGGCCACAGGCTGGCACATGATTCTCGGCGGCATTCCCTTGTTCGTTCTTTCGGCAACCCGCGAAAGCGAACAGTGGATCCATTTAAGCGCGTCTGACTGGCTAGCGCTAGCATATACGGCGGTTTTCGGCAGCGCGATCGCCTACGGACTCTTTTTCTATTTTGCCTCGCGCGGCAACCTTACCAGTTTGAGTGCCTTAACCTTTTTAACCCCCGTTTTTGCCTTGCTGTTTGGCGGTTGGTTGCTGCACGAAAGCCTGTCGCCGCTACAGTGGGGAGGCGTTGCCTTAACCTTAGTAAGTATTTATTTAATCAACCAGCGCAACGTTCTCCTGGCCAAATTCAATGCTATGGCAGACAACATTGTTTTACCCGGTAACTCCCACTCTTGGCAAGAAAAGCGATCTCCTTGACCGGGCATATCCTGGATACAAGCCTCTCCCTTTAATGAGAAGAGGAACATTTTCCCTAGTTCGAGCCTCTGGGCTTTAGACAGAGGTTCTTAATTTTGAACTCTGAATTCTGAACTGGAGCGAAGCGACTTGACTTCTCCAAGGAAAGCACCTAGTTTTCCAGAGAGTATTTCTACTGAACCTATGATTCCGATCGCCCTCAAACTGGCATTAGACCGCTATCGATCGCTGCTGTGCGACTTGGAAACCGCCGAGTCTTCGCTGTCAGCCGATCGCGCTTTGGCACTGCTGTACGCCCGCGACGCACTGCAAAAAACCCTGACTCGAGGCGAATCGTTGCCATCGCCTTATGTCTTGGAAATCCTAGAACTCGACAAGCAGCTACAACAGTATGCTTACAAAATTATCGCCGCCATCGACTTAGAAAAGTATCGCCAAACTTTACCCGTCATGCCGACACAGTGGTGGTGGCATTTGGAAACATCGGGAGATCCGCACCCGCACGATCGCCACGACTGGGTGTGGAAAAGCGGGACGATCGTCTTTTGGACGCTGAGTTTGGGATTTTTGACCGATATTGTGACTCGTTTTGTCAGTGGCGGTGTCGGTGCTTTTGGGGCCTCGGTGGTGGCACTCCCCACACTGCTAACATTGCTGAAAGCCAAAAGCGATCTCACGGAAACGGGTGAAAAAGCAGTAGAAAAGCTGATTCGGAATGGGGCTAAAGCGATCGCGGGGCGCGACATTCCTTCCCACTGGCACGAGGAATTGAAATGTGGGGCAACCGTTATCTTTTCTGGGGCAATTTTTG
>CAKZKB010000443.1 GCA_937121005.1 uncultured cyanobacterium
TTTCCGCATCCCAAATTTGGATGGCGTTTGCAGTCGCAACGACAATCGCGCTTCCATGTTTGGTAAACGCTAACTTTTGTACGTCCTCGACAGCAAATTCTTTAACCAGTGTCCCCTCTGTTAACTGCCATACTTTGAGTTTACCATCTTTTCCCGCACTGACCAATTGGCTGCCATCGGGGGCGATCGCGAGGGCTACAACTTCGCCATTGTGGGACTGTTTGTCCCAGAGGGGAACGACGGGTTTTGCAACGGGTGGGGTCGTCACTTGTTCGCTTACGGTGGGGGGGGACGATCGCATCGGGCGACCGTTTAAATAAAACGCTGCACCCACTGACAACATTAACACGAGACTGCCCAAAAATAAGTCCATTTTGCAGTTAGCGAGTTGTCGCCAAAATCCATGCGCGTTTGTCCCCACAATGGTTAAGGATGGAGACAAAGACGGGAGATACGAAGAGGAACGGGTCGAATAAGCAGGAGCTCGGGAGGTGTCTTTCGAGCGAACTTTGGGTTTGGGATTGAATTTTTGACGGCGTGCTTCTTCTCGAGAAGGAAACGGATCTCGGCCTAAAAATGCCCGAGCCCGATCGCACCAAGGACAGCGATCGAGATGGTCGCCATAGCGATGTCTGCGATTGCGATCGCAAATCACTAAAGCGCTTTCGGCTGCGTCTAATGCCTGTACCCAACTGTTAGCACTGGGGCGAAGTTTAGGATTGAGATATCCCTCTTCAAAACAGCGCACAAATAGCTCTTGCAAGCGCGGATTGAGAATATGAAACGGAGGCGCGATGGGAGTCGGTCGGTAAGGAACGCGACGCTTTCCATAAGGAAAATAGCCCGATCGAATGCGCGATGCAATGGGAGACGGTTCGCCTTTTTCTAAATAGACTCCGGCGAACGGATGGGTTCCTTCCATCAACAGTTGAAAAATTACGATCGCCAAGCCGAAGCGATCGTGGTCTGGATTTCTTTTTAGCGTCCGAAACGATTGTCCTTGCAATTCTGGCGGCGTAAATTCCGGTTTGCCAACGGGACAAGCATAGAGACGATCGCCATCTTTGACTTGAAACGAATCCGTATCGACTAATGTCACCAATGCAGTTTGACTGACTAGAATGTTCGATTCGTTAACATCTCCAATGATATAACCGCGATCGTGCAAACTGCGGACGGCGATGGCTAGATTTTGGGCCGTTCGATGTAGATAAAGGTAGTTAAAAAGACAGTTAAACCGTAGAGCGAGATCGCGGCGCGTCGTCGGGGTATAATAGTCGTGAATTGGGCGCACTTTCTCCACTCGCGGCATCAAAAAACCGACAACTTTCCCCGTAGCGTTACACAATAAATCTACCGGCCAAGCAATGGAAACATGGCCGTCAGTTGCCCCCGGATCCACAGGAGGACGGGCGATCATTGCTGATAGCTTGCCCGCGATCTCCGCGTCGGGAGAGTGATAAATTTTAGCAACGAGATCGGTATTGGCAACCGCATAAATTCGCCCCTCGCCGCCGCCGCCAATTTTGGCGGTGAGGGTGACAATTTCTCCACTAAAGTACCGTTTGAGTCTCATCGCTTACGACTGTAAAATGGCGATACTGTTGTCGATCGCGGCATCAAGTTTATCGGCTTTTCCCTCTCGTTGCATCCCTCTGGGGTGTAACGAACTGAGGAGGCTCTGCCTCCAAAATATCACGAGGCAGAGCCTCTATCTTAGCATTCCCCGGCAGAGCCAGGGAACGAGATGACAAAGAGGCTTAAAACCAGTATAATCGGAATAGGGGAGACGTGCAACCACAATATCCCCTTTTATAGGTCTTGCCAAACTTCATCCTCCTCATCAGACAACCCATCGTGTCGTTCCGATAATCCCCAAAGTAGCATCTTTTGGTACGATTCTGGATCGATCTTAAAGTAATCCAATAATTCGCGATCGCGGATTTCTCGAACGGTTTGTTTGAGGCGATCGACCGTCGCTTCGGGAAGGGTTTCCACTCGTTTGGCGAGTTCGTAGCGATCGCTTGCATTCAGTTGACAAACGAAGTCGTTCGCTTGCAGTTTCGACCAAGTTTCCTCCGGTAGCTGTTCGAGTTCTTGTTTGAGATAGTATCGTTTGAGTTCCATCATTTAAAAATCCTGGACGTTTGAACATCTCGTATCGATTCGGTTGCGGTTGTCCGATCGCCTACCTCACAGGATGACCGAATATCTCATCCTAATTTATCTTCCCACACGGTAGCGCGATGACAAACCCATCCATCTGTGTCTATCCTATTTATCTGTGGTTGCACAGTTCCATCATTTAACCCCAATCTAAACAAGCCAAGAGTAACGTCAAGTCGTCATCAGTTCGCTTGGAAACGCGATCCGATCGCAAAAACTTTTCTAACTGTTCCGTTGCGGCTGCGTCCTCCATTGGCTGGGAAATAAACTGAAATAACGGCGCAAAAAAGGGCGCGTGGGGTTCGGCTTCCGGCATTTTTAGGGCTAGCAGTTGCAAGCCGTCAGAAAATAATGCCAGTCGATCGGCTTGTCCTTCCCAGACTTTATATTGAGCCGATTCTAATGCGCCTTCAGACACCAAAAACGTGGTCTCGTTGGCATATTCTCCCGTTTGCGGAACTGTCAGAGAAACGAGGTTCTGGTGACGATCGCGGAGAATTGCTGCCCCATCTCCAATTTGGACGATCGCGATCTTCTCGGCTGTCGCCACGGCGACAATTAAGGTACTAGCCAACTCGCGAACGGCAATGTCGCGATCGCGGGCTTCTGCTTTTACCTGTTCGCAGGCAAACGCGATCGCTTCAGATAAAGAACTTTGATACAAGCGAGTAGAAGCGCGATCGGCTAAAAACGAAATGGCACTCTTTACCGCAATTTCTGAGCCAATTTGCGACCATGCGGCCGATCCTGCCCCGTCAGCCACCGCCGCCACCAAAGCTCCATTTTCTAACACCTGCCAAGCATGGTAATCTTGACAGGGTAAAGAGCGCTTTTGGTGTCCGGTTCCACACACCGAAGCCCCCACTACCCGCCAGTTCGACGCGATCGAACTCGCCTCTAAGTTCGCACTCTCAGTCACTACTTAAACCTCCTCAATTTTTAATTTCTAATTTTTAATTTTTAATTGCTACACTTCTCCCCACCCCGGCGGAGGTAACGGCACTTGTTCGTCCGGTTTGGAGTGAGAAACGCGCTGCATACTGGCCGACAACCAGACAAACATTTCGCGGAATTGTAACCCCTTTAATTTTAGCGGATGGCGGACGACAATTTCGCTCAAGCGCTTCATGTTGGCATTTTCTACACCAACGGCAAAAAACGCCACTCGCTTGTTGGCTTCGTCATCTTTAAGGCGATCGATGGCGCGATCGATCTCTTTTTCGGGTTCCCCTTGGGGTTCGCCGTCCGTAATCAAAAATACCCAGGGACGGTAGTAGGTGACACCGTTGTTGCGGTACGATGTTTTGCGATCGGCGATCGCATCTAAGGCCGCATTAATTCCCATCCCCATACTGGTGAGTCCTCCTGGCTGAAGAATGGGAGCCTCGAAGCGATCGGCCGTGATAAAATCTTGTACGGTCTTTACCTGACTGTTGAAACTAATCACAGAGACTTCCACCCGCTTTTTGGCCAGATCGTCCTTGTTGAGTTCCTCAGCGAAGGCGGCGAGTCCCTCATTGAGTGCGTCGATCGGCGGCCCGGACATGGATCCGGACGTATCTAACAGTAACACGCACGGACAGCGCGGTTCCGGGTTTTCAGCAAATTCGACGGCTTCTTCGAGGTTGATGGATTCGGTCATAACAGAGACGATTCGGGACGCGGATAACAACATTGACTGCTATCCTAGCAAAATCTTAACATTCGATCGCGCTGAGTGGGCGTACCTGCTTCTGAAAACGCGATCGGCTCTAATCTCAGATGTGCTAATATACTCTAATCTCAGATGTGCTAATATAAACGAGGCGTTCAGCTAGTGGCTTTTACCGGCTCTCCTACAAAGTCAGTGTATGAGCCTAGTTCTACAATTGGCGTAGTATTGGTTGGACTTGGAATTTTATTGACTAAGAAATCATAGTACCTTTGTTGGGGTATGTGCTTCAACCCAACCTACACACGAACCTAGAAATGGCGATCTCATTACACAACAGATGGAGTACCTTGTATGTTAGAAATCAAACAGCGATTTAAAACCTTTGAAGAATATCTTGCCTACGACGACAATTCCGAAAAACTTTACGAGTTGTTCAATGGAGAACTAATTGAAATTCCGCCAGAGCCAGGTTATAATGTAGAAATTGCCAATCGTCTGTTTATACTTTTTGCCTTAATGCTAGGCAGCGATCGCGTCAGGGGTCACGGACTGGAATTAGAAGTTCGAGGCGAACCCAAAAACCGCTATCCCGACTTAACCATTATTCGAGAAGAACACATTCAGCAACTCGCCAAACGCAATACTATTCGCCTCTCCATGTCACCGCCTTTATTAGTCGTCGAAGTCGTCAGTCCGGGAGAAATACAACGCGACCGCGATTATATCGCCAAGCGAGTACAATACCAAGATCGCGGCATTCCTGAATACTGGATCGTCGATCCGCAAACCGAAACTCTGCTGATTTTAGCATTGCAGGGGACAACTTATAGTGAAGCGAGGACGTTTTCCGGGGACGATTGCGTTTTATCTCCTGAGTTTGGCGATCTCGATTTCAACGTCTCTCAACTTTGGGTGTGAGTGGGTCGATCGGCGGCCCGGACATGAATTCTGACTCTAAAAGAAAGGGGTAGATCCGCCGTACCTACCCCTACCGATCCTACTCAGCGCGATCGCTCGACAACCAGGGGAAATACTTCCGTAAGTTAAACAACTTGCCGAGTTCGTGTTGCACCTTTTTATAAATGGGCATTTTCCCCGTGCGAATGTGGGCATGACCTTCAGCGCCCGGTAGCAAGCGATCGTCTTCGTTATCGACTAAAATCATCACGGTCAGCATAGGTTTTTCGCCGGGATTGGTGGCATTGATGCGCGAGCCAATTCCTTCCACTCGCGCCCCATATTCAGGCCCTTCTAAGTCAGGCGGTTGGAAGGCGACAAACTGCCCTTTTTCCACGAGGTTTTTATCCTCTTGGCGAATGCGAACGGTGGCGGTGAGTTGCTCTAAATCAGCCAAGCTCAAGATCTTTTCTCCCGCTTCGACGTGGGTTCCGTCGAGCAAATCGAGATCTTCTGTGAGCACCGTTCCCCCCGTGCGAGCCTTGAGTGTTAGATTGTTTTTGCGATCGTTTAAGTCTTTTAACTCTCGTTCCCACTGAGAAATCAGTTGGCCTTGATAGCGGACTTCTGCTTCGGCGGCGGCGACTTCTTCTTCAGTTGTTTGGCGTTCGGCGACGCGCATTTCCAACTCGTCGCGGTAGCGGTTGGCTTCGATATTGGCTTGACGATCGACCTCGAGAATGCGTGCCGATCGCGCCCCACTGTGGCTTTCTCGTTGGGCGATCGTATCTTCGGTGCGAGCGATGCGACTGGTAATGCGATCGATTTCGCTGTATTTAAGTTGAATTTGACTGCGTTTTGTGCCGACTTCACGCTGTAAATCCGACTTTTGCAACCGCAAGTTAGTAATTTCCATGCTCTGACGCGCGATCGCTCCCGTGCGAGCCAATTCTAAACGATTGGCAAGGGATTCGTCCACCGTTTGCAGTTGCTCTTCTAGGCTGGCAATTTCTCCTTCCAAGCCGATGATTTCGCTTTCTACACCAGCAATTTCGCTGTACATTCCGTCGATTTCATCTTGCAAACCCGCAATTTCATGGCCAACGCCTTGAATTTCTCGCTCTTGTTCGAGGGAGTTCGGCAAGCTGGCTGAAGTTTCTTCAAGGCTGCGATCGTAGTTGTTGCGAGCCAAAGTTTCTGCGGTTTGCGTCCGACTGAGATTGCTTTGAGCGACGATCGCTCGTTGTTGAGCCGCATCGAGAGCGCCTTTGGCTTCCACGAGGTAGCGTTCGGCTTCAGAAATGCGACTTTCAATGTCAGCACTTTCAATAGTGGCGACAATATCTCCAGCCTTGATGGTATCGTTTTGGCGCACGTTGATGGTAATAATTCCCCCTTCAGGAGCGACGAGACTTTGACGCTCTTCTTCGCGAGAATTGACGACTGCCTCTCCGGTAACGTAGTGAGGAATGGGGATACAAGAAATTGCCCCTCCCGCCAGGACGATCGCGCCTAAAATCAGCCATTTGCGACCCGAACCGGATTGAGTTTGAGTCGGTGCGGGATCTTTTTTAACTGTAGGTGTTTCTGGCGGTGCTAGCGGTGGTGGTGGAGCTTGGATTTCCGGTTTCTTGTCGATGGGAGGGACAACTTTTAATGGGGATTGTTGGGGAGTCAAGTTAGTTTGAGGCATGGGTCTTTCGATTTTGGATTTTGGATTTTGGATTTTAGATTCACTTGGATCTGGAGCTTTGTATCGGCGATGTTCTCGATCGATCCAAATTCAACTTAGGTTAAGATGGCTTGGAGGTTTGCCGATCTTCGGGCCAGTAAAAATAGATAGCCCAAATAACCAGTAATACGAGTGCGGTAAAGGGAATTTGCGTCATTATCCAATCTCCCAAACGCGCAAACAGAAAGCCAAATACAAACCAGATATAGGCTAAGCTGAAAGGAGCGTACAGGGCTAAAATGCGAGCGTCTCGCGGTGTTTCGCGAATGGGTTTTCCCCGCAACAAGTTTCCGTAGAAGGCAAAGGAACGGCTGCGGAGATTGTTGATTTTTGTAATTGCTACCGCCAAGTGATAGCCATCGAATTTGGCGAGGGGGTTGAGGTTGAGTGCCACTGTCAGTAATGCTGCCATCATCAGTAAATAGCTACTGATATAAAGCCAATTTCCCTTGATGGAAAACTGCCACAACCAAAGGGCAATCGCGGCGATGACTAACTGCGTAAATACCCCCGCACCCACGACGAGAATGCGTTGAAAGCGCGACAAACAGTAGGAGTCGGTGGTATTCGTATAAGCGGCGGGAAACAGACACATAAAGAGAAAGCCCATATCGGGAACGATACCGCCATAATGCTTGAGGGTAAAGGCGTGTCCCAATTCGTGAATGGAAACAACTAAGGCAACCAAAAGCACGAAAGGTAGCATCAGATCGGAGGCGTTATTTTTCCAGAGTTCTTGACCGATATAGAGAATTTCTGCTTGCTTGGAAACACCGACGATCGCGGAAAGAGAGAGAAAGAAAAACAAGACCCAAGCAAAGCCTTTCGTCCACATCCACCGCAAACCGTCAATGCGATTGCTCAACCAGGGATCGGGGTTAAATAAAGACAGTTTGAAAAATAATAACTGCATGGGGTGGAACTTTCCCCGTTTGGGTTTTTGGGGTGCGGTTCCCTCTAGCATTCCCGTCGCCGCTAGCAATTGTAATAACCGCCGCACCTCCATCGGACTGGCGTTATTCTGTTGGCAAACCCGATCGCTTTCGTAGCGGGTCATGTCTTCAATTATGGCGCGATCGCGATCGCTCACCTGCAAAAAGGTTACGTCTTCGCAGTTGCGTAAAATCCAATACCCATCGGGGTTATGAATCCATTGTACGCCGGGTTTGAACCGCGCCACCGCTCGAGTTTGCGGGGTTGCATTCTCCGTTTCCCCTTCCAGGGCTAAAATGTTTAATGCCACCAACTTTTGTAACAACTGCGCCACCAGTTGCGCGTCGATGACGGTAAACTCTTTTTGGCAGCGAGTTTGGATCTCGGCGATCGTGTACTTGCCGACAAAATGGCGCAGGGCGTAACCTTCAACGCTGCTAAACTGGTACTGGGTGCTGCCTGTTTTCGCTTTCAGCAGGACGCGATCGCGATCGCGGATTTTACTGAGCCGCCAGTACGGAGTAATATCTGGGCAAAGCCAGTCGCTCTGTTCGGTAACGGTCGGTAGCTGCGGTCGAGCCATGGGAGTAGATGCTATCCGATGGGGTGTTCTACTCTTCTATCTGTCGGCGGGGTGGAGTTTTACGGCGATCGCGGCAAGTTGTAACAAAACTTAACTTTTTCTGGGGATGGGATGGAAAACGCGATCGCGGTCGATTTCAGACATATTGTGCTTCTCGCTCAATTCTACTTTTGAGTTCTGGATTCATCATTTCGCGTAAGCGGACAATATCAATGGGGCGATCGAGAAGTGCTTCGAGATCTTGTTTGAGTATAGCAGTTTGTAACAGGTTGGGGCGATCGGTTTGGAAAACGATATCGATGTCGCTATCGGGTTGGGCTTCGCCGCGTGCGTAGGAACCGAAGTAGCCGAGGGCGGTAAGATGGTAGTCATCGCCGCGTTGTTGTTTGAAACTCGCGAGGAGGGTTCGGAGTTTTTCGGTATTTATGGGGGCGATCGCGTTGGTTGTCATGGCGATTGCTTTGTGGGTTACTCCTTTTATTGTACGTCAAGACAAGGAAAGAGGTATCGCGATCGCGTTCCATTTTCCTCTTTCCTCATATTCTCGACGATCGCATTCCATCATGTAGGGGCGATTCGCGAATCGCCCCTACACAAAACGATCGCACCTAAAATGGAATGCGATCCGATCGCCCTTCACGATCGCAACTTGGATTTTCTACATCTTCGTGCCATTGTTGTGGATTGTTGACAATGTATTGACGAATTCTTTGTAAAGATCGATCGTTGCGGTTGATGCGATCGTAAAAATCTCTTTGCCAAACCGGACAACTCGGCGTATCGCGCAATTGGTTAATTTCTCGTGCGGAAACCGTTTTGAATGCACCGACCAAACGCCCTAAAGGTTTGCGATCGACGGCGCGATCGGTCATAACCAAGATACCATGTAAATGGTTGGGCATAACCACCCAAGCGTCTAGTTCTACATACGCATAGTGTCGATCGAGCCATTGCCAGGTTTCGGCAACGATGCAACCGTATTCGTTTAATTGTACGCGATCGCCGACGACTTCACCAAACAAACATTCTCTATTTTTGGTACAGAGGGTGACAAAATAGGCTCCCGGTTGCGTGTAATCGTACCCTTTCAATCGCAGGGAATTTCGGTGAGGGCGATCGGGGTTGTAGGGCATAGTTCGCCTGTGAGATATATTCTCTCATTGTAATACAACAAAGGGAGAGAAATCGCGGTAACATTTCATTTTGTCACATTCCCGATGATGGTCTTTCGTGGTGTAGGGTTGATTCGCGAATCAACCCTACGAAGATCGATCGCGTCTTTAGGGATGGGAAAAATGCGGAGCGCGTTCCATATTCGTCACCTCTCCGATCGTGGTATTTTACCCTGTAGGGGCAATCCGAGAATCGCCCCTACGAAGATCGATCGCGTCTTTGGGGATGGGATAAAAAACGCGATCGTCAGGTTATACTAGATTTAGCACCAATAACAATGGTACTTATATGCCACGACTGGATCTTTACCATAATGTTGTCAGAGTTGCTTTAATTAAAGACGGTTGGACAATCACACAGGATCCTTTCACGATTGAATTTGAGGATTTAACGATGTATGCCGATCTAGGCGCGGAAAAAGTTATCGCGGCTCAAAAAGATAAACAACGAATTGCTGTTGAAGTTAAAACGTTTCGCACTCCTTCACCCGTAACCGAATTGGAACGAGCCGTCGGTCAGTATTATTTATATTCGACATTTATTTCTAAGCAAGATCCCGACCGCGCTCTTTATCTTGCCATTCCAGAACGAATTTACTATAATTTTTTCCAGCGTCCATCGATTCAAGTGTTTGTTAAAGAACGTCATATCTCTTTCTTTGTTTTCAATCCAGATCGAGAGGAAATTGTCACATGGATCGTCAACTAGAGCGATATCGGGAAATTGCACGGAACCTGATAAGCGAGTACGCTCGGTACAAACCCAGCCATGGCGATATCGAACTTCGAGCCATTAGCGATCGCGATTTTTACTTGTTGGTTAGTTTTGGCTGGAGTGGCGATCGTCGCGTTCACAGTACAATTTTACATTTGAGGATCGATCGCGGTAAGATCTGGATCGAGCGAGATGAAACCGAGGAGGGAATCGCCCAGGATTTACTCGATCGCGGTGTTCCGAAAGAGGACATCGTTTTAGCCTTTTATCATCCCGACGATCGTCAACTGACAGATTTTGCCATTGCTTAAATTGGATTGGTATTGCGATCGCGCTCCATGTTCGTCACCTTTTCGATAATGGTATTGTACCCTCTAGGGGCGATTCGCGAATTGCCTTTACGAAGATCGATCGCGCCTTTGGGGGTGGGACAAAAAACGCGACCGCATTAAATTTGCTTCTAGATTAAGCAACTTTTCGAGTGTAAAGTCGCTGTTCGACTCGTTCGTATTCGTCTTCAAGTAGCCAAAGTTGGGACTCTTTGTATGTGGAACTCGAAAAGATTGTCTTATAATTTTCAGCCGGATCGTATATTTTTGTTTCTCCCGAATCCGAACTCAGTAGAATAAGAACGTAGGGTGGGGAAGCTGTCGGATCGATCCACAATTCGGTAAAGTCCCAATTATCGGCTAGGTTTAGTTCGGGGAATGACATGGTATTTGTCTCCTTTAACTTTGATTTCGCCATAGTAGAGGGGAAGCCGATCGCGGTTTTTAATTCACGGCAAATTCGGTAAACTTCCGTGCGTTTGGATCGTGAAACCCTAAGACAATCGCTTTTTTGGGAACACCCAACTCGACCAGTTGATTGGCAACCCCTACCTCCGTACCATCATGCTGAATCCAAATTTTATCGCCCTTAATATCGATATGAATCAAGCAGCTAAATATGCGACGATCTCCATCCCAACCAACGGTTGACAACTGATAGCGATCGTTTTGGCGATCGAAGATCGTAAATTGTTCGATGTTGCCATGGGCAGGTTTGTATTTGTTGTGTTCGGCTAGGACTTGCTGAATCCATTGGCGATATTGTTCTAGTTTTTCCATTGGGCAATGACCTCCCGATCGGGATCGAAGACGAGAAGTTTAACGTTGTATTCTGAAATGCTCAACTGTGCTAGTTCGCCAGAGAAGAAGTTATGATAGACTTTAATTGGAACAGCTAAAAATAGAACTCGAATTGGCTCTTTCATTTTTAAGGCAACTCGATAATTTAGAAACTGTCCTAACGCATGATGAAAATCTGATGTTAGAGAAGGGGATAAAAAACTTTTGACTTCAACGGCAATTTGGATGTTGTCTTTTCGAGCCGCAATCAAGCGATCTGCACCCAAATCAATTTCCAGCCGACCGGAAGATAACTCCAGTACCAGTGGATCGTGGGTAATCAACCAACCTTCTTTTTGTAAGGCTGCCTTGACTGTATTGTGATAAACATCTTTGGCAGACATGAGGCGATCGCGTTCGGTGATAATGGTAGAGATAGTTACAGTATAGCAGAAGAGCGATCGCTTCGGAGAAAATCTATCCAAAATTGATGTAGATGCGATTCGCGAATCGCATCTACGAAGATCGATCGCGCCTTTTGCGGTGGGATGAAAAACGCGATCGCTTCCAGAGGTGGGAAGGCGATCGCTTACTTTTTTTTTCAACAGGGATTTGTGTCTATACCCAGCGAGAACTGTCACCCCCAGAAAACGTGCGGAGATCTATGTATTGCCACTTACCATCACGTTTTTCTGTTTCTATGACTCCTTCATGCTTATTCCGTCCGAAACTAAAAGTGTATGACTTGCCATTGTCGTGGTAGGCATTTTCTTTGTAGTTTTGGAATCCAATAATCTTTTTGTCAAGGATACTTTCAAAAACATCCTTGACTGCACCGTGAGTCTCACTAGAATTAGATGTCCCATCAAATTCAACAACAAATGAATCATGAGCAGTTGCAGCTTTTCCTGCATCGCCAGCCCAATCATTTAGCCAACCTTGATCGGACACAACAAAAGCAGTTGACTGATGTGCTGCCTCACGAAAATCCGTTACTGGCTGTTGTCCATCTTTAGTTCCGTCCACATCATAGAGATTGCCGGGATAAGCTGGATCAAGTGCAACGATGCTCTTAACTTTCCCCAGTACACGACCAATTTCTGCGCTCATATAAGCACCGAGACTATGACCAAAGAGGCTCAGCTTGCTTGAAGATACTCCTAATTTTTCTAAGGTCTGCTTCATCCAGTTAGCCACTGGTGCAATAGCGTAGGTTGCTTGGTGGGGAGAAGTTCGATTAGAAGGTTCATGCCAGTCTAGCCCAAGAATTTGGTGATTGGGGTATCGTTTAGCTGTTGCAGAAATTAGAGATTTGAAGCTATCTATGTTACCCGTCCAACCGTGAATAAGAATAATCGTATCCTTATTCCGTTCAATGCCTTGGTATGTTTTGCTACCATCAAGTCCATGGCGATAGAGTTCTGCTCCATCTTGGTAAGTGTGTTCGCCGTTAAAAATGTCACCATTTAGAGATGTCCGCTCGAGCCGAAGGCTATATTTCGTATCCGAGGACTGTCGTGAAACACGAACTTTGTAATCCCCTGGCTCTAGGATCCAGGAAGCCCGCGCAGCATTTCCTTGTACAGATTTCAAGTTTCGGCCATCCTTTGTCAGGATTGTAAAACCTGCTGTCTGAGATGCAAGTAACTTGCCAAAGAGGTTGCTTCGCTCTGAGATGGAAAAGGAATAGTAATCATTGGGATTTTCAGAATCGACTGAATTTCCTGTAACAAAGAGAACTTGATTGCCGTCAAATTCAAAATGTTCGTCTTTTCCTTCAGGAGGAGCTTGATCTTCTCCTGAATCATTATCATTATTAGATTCTGATTTTGGCGGATTTCCCCAGATATAGGCACTCGGAACCCACAAATTCGTTCCTTTCACCTTGAACCAGCGAGAGTCTGGCGTACCGAGCCAAATATCCGTGACGGTTTCGCCGTACTTCCAGCCATCGAACTCTAGACGTTTGCCATAGGCTTCGTTGCGGTTGCTACGATCGCTCAGACGAGGACTGTAGCGTAAATTGACTCCAATCGACGGCCCGACCGTCCCGCTAAAGTTTACCCATTTGATATCGCTATCCGTTCCCGGATTGGAATCGGGGCGATCGGTAACAGGGTTTCCCGTACCTTGCTGGTATGTGACCGGAATGTAAACCGACTGACCCACCTGTAAACTTTGGGCATCTGCTTCCGTAAACGTGCTACCGTCTGCCTTTTGCAGTTCGCGCCAGCGACTGCCATCATTCAAGAATCGCTGTGCAATGCCCCACAGCGTATCGCCGGGTTTGACGATATACTGCATCTGTTCGCCAGGAGTCGCAGGCGGATCGTTCAGCGACGCTTGCGGCGATCCGTTAATGAGGGCAGCCGAAATCCACTGGTTTTTGCCCGCAACCTTGTACCATTGATCGCTTGCCGTGCCCAAACCGGGATAGGAAACGTATTCACCCGTTATGGCTTGGTCAAAAGTGAGCGTTGCGCCATAATTTGCCGTACCTACCGGAGTGCCGTTGGCATTAGGAGTGGCCCGCAAGTAAGCCCCGATCGTCGCAATTACTTGCCCCGAAAACGTTCCGGCTGTCGAGCCACCGCCAGAACCGCCCGACTGAGAACCACTGTTAGCGTTCTTCAGTTCCCAGAATGACTTAATCGGGTTCAGCGTCGCATTGCGAACAGTTCCCAGATCCGCACTTTGAGAACGACGGTAATGCGGCCCGGCTTGTACTTCTAGGTGTAAGTGATCGGCACTACCGATCGTCCCAAGTTGTTGTCCGGCTTCAATGCGACCGCTTGGGACAGAAACTCCATTCAAATGCCCGTAAACCCAGAGCTTACCATCATCGCCGCGAACGCCGATAAACCGATCTCCGTTTGTTTCTTGGATGTTGCGGACGATCGTCCCTCCAACTACTGCTTTAACGGGTTCTCCGATCGGAGTATCGATATCAAGGCCGGAGTGCCACTTACCGATTCCCTGACGATAGCCCGGATCGAGCAAGTAGCCCGCCGTTACCGGATACCGCTTGCCAAACAAGGCTTTAGACAAGTCCGTGTAGATATCGCGAATCGATTGGGGAGTGAGATGTCGTTCGTCTCGGTAATCTGGCCAGCCGACATCAAAGCGAGTATTATCTTTAGTGTACTCGTTCCACTGACTATCGCTGAGCGATTCTAAATCAGGATAGTAACCGGGATCGGGTTCTGGCGGGGGAGGTGTTGGCGTTGCACCTGTCATTTCCGTGCGAGTCGGGCCGTCTCCATAGACGATTTTGCCGTTCTCAAAGTGTTGGACAATGACACCATTACCAATACCAACCTCACCAGTGGTTGGGAATCCGAGGCGACCTGTTTGGCCACCTTCGTTTGTTAAATAGTGGTGGCCAATTCCGCCAAATAAGGGGAAGATGCCGTTAGAAGATTTGATGATGGCTCCGCCTTGGAAGTTTTGACGTTCGCCGCCATTCGTGCTGTAGCGATCGGAAGTCGGATATTTTAAGATGCCATCCGCACCGCCTGCATCCAAGAATTTATTCCAGAAGTCACCGCCAACCCAATAAGAGCGATCGTTGGCGTTAGACTTCATAATCGCACCTTTTCCATCAGAGCCACCAGAGAAGTCTTGAGTGTAACCGTTTGCCCAGGGATGAACGTTATTGGTTGGCGAGCCCAGGCGAGACGATCCACCATTACGGTTGAAAGTATCGATGTAGGTTTGATGGGTAGACGTGCCATCGTAGCCCACCGTATTGTTGAGGTTGGGCGGTGGGGATGGCGCAGAAACCTCATAAGGAACTGAAATGGTAGTGCCTGGATAGATCAGGTTAGGATTGGCAATGCCATTACGTTGGGCAATGAAGTTATAGTAGGAAGCAGAGGCACTACCCATTGTTCGTAGGGCGATTGCACTGAGAGTATCGCCAGACTGAATCGTGTAGGGTTGCCACTCGTAGTATTTACCCATGAATTCAGTGGCAACTGCCCGTTCGCTTGGCGTAACTGTCCCCGCACCACTCCAAGTATCGGGAATCCAACTCGACGGGGCAAAATGAGGTTCGGGTTTTGTGGCTTTTGCTAACAACACCGCAGCCGTTCCGTTAATCAACCCCGCACCCGTTTCCGGATCCCAATTTGGGGTATTCAAATCGGTGGCGGTATCCTTGACAATTTCGATGACTTGACGATAGCTGAGTTCGGGATTTGCCGCCCAAACTTGCGAGATCGTCCCCGTGACTTTACTCGCCGCCACAGAGGTTCCCGCCATCGTTCCTACACCGTCGCCAGTGGTAGAAAGAATGGGATTGTCAACGGTTCCGCCATCAGCGACGACATCCAAACCGTAGCCGTAGCTGGAATAAGCAGCACGATTGTAAGATTCAGAGAGGGCAATTTCGTCGTTAACTCGTTCGGCTGCACCGACAGTAATGATGTTGTCAAACTCCTGCGAAGCCTGACCCAATGCCGACATTACGCCATTGTCGTTACCGGAAGAAACCACCAATAAAATGTCATTTTGACGGGCATATTCGATCGCGGCTCGTTCTTTGGGAGTCAGTTCGTAACGGGTGGTGACACTGCCATCTTCGTTAACTTGCGTCAGATCCAAACTGAGGTTAACAACTGCATTCGGCTGTCCCGACTCTTTGGCTGAATTGACAAACTCAACTAACGATTCTGTCCACTCACCAGAACCGATCGCCCGTCCCAACCAAATGGGGGCATCATCGTTAATGCCATCGATACCGATTCCGTTGTCTTGCTTGGCTGCAATTTGACCGAGAACGTGGGTTCCGTGTTCGTTTCCTTCCCCTTCACTCAGCAAGGGATTGTCGTCGCCATCGACGAAATCAGTCCCAAAGGTAATGTTCTCGTAGTTGATATCGGGATTTCCTTCTGCAAATCCCGTGTCGATGATGCCGATTATCGGTTGGTCGATTTCGGGAAATTCAAACTTGAATTCTGGAACGGTGTAATTGGAGGTGACAGGGAGGGGATCTCCTGCGGTTTCCTGAATTTCGGGAATCTCAATTTTGTCGATTTCTGCTGTCAGATCGGCGAGTTCGTT
>CAKZKB010000444.1 GCA_937121005.1 uncultured cyanobacterium
ACGATTGTAACTGTCGCGAATGACAGCAAAAAAGTCGTCGGGATTGAAATCAACCCTGAGAATGCTATCAATTTCGTCTACAAAAATAACAATTGTCTCGTCAACGAGATCTAACAATACCGATAAAAAATTGCTGAAACGATTGACATAAGAGAGGCGATCGTTCTCCTCCCACCAATCATCGAGATCGAACTCGTCATCTAACTCTAAAGTATCGACCAAACTATCCATAATTCCCGCGTACCATTCTTCAGCTGTCACCCCCGCAGTTCCGATCGCGGTAATATCAATAGCGGCGCAAACAATCCCTTCCCCTTGCAAACGCTGCATCGTCCGCACTCGCAAGCTGGATTTTCCCATTTGGCGAGCGTTCAAAACGTAACAGAAATTGCCTGCTTTTAAGGCTTGATATAACTCTTCGTCGGCATGGCGAGTGACATAGGTGGGGGCATTGGCGGGCAAGCTACCGCCAACCTGATAGAATGAAGAAGAAGTGGGTTCGCTCATGGTTCTTTTACCTCGTAACATTCCTCTGGGGTGCTACGCAGTTAGGAGGCTCCGCCTCCAGCATACACGAGGCTGTAGGGGCGAACGGCGTTCGCCCCATCCGAAGTATTAACTTGTAGCATCTCTCTGGGGTGCTACGCACTTAGGAGGCTCCGCCTCCAGAATACACGAGAACATCGATCGTTCTAACCAGAGGTTTCATTAAGCCAATTTACCAAATCAGTTTCGGTTTTGAAATCAAACAAGGCTTCGCTTAAACTTTCCAGGCGATCGACCGTTAAAGAACGCACTCGTTCCTCAATTTCTGGGGCGATCGTCCCCAAACGGTAGCGAAGTTGTCGCATGACAATGCGTTCGATGCCGCGTTCGATGCCGCGTTCGATGCCACGTTCGATACCCTGCTCGGTCGCTGTTTGAATGCGTTCTAAATATAGTGGCGACAGTTGCATAATCAATTCTCGATCCTCCGAATCTAGGTCTTGGCGAGCTTCTAAAATAGCGAACAAGTTGGATAACAGTTCGAGGACGCTATCCTTAAACCGTGTACCATCTGGCAACGCATTCAGTTCGGAAACTGCCTGTTGTTGTACCCTTCCTTTGCCTAGCAGTCGCAACCACAAGGTTTCGGGCGCGATCGCAAGTTTGTGAATGACAACAATAGCACTTTTGAACCCTTCGTTCAGATAGTAAATCCCCGGATCCTTCTCGATTGTAGCACCAAATTGAGCTAACAGGACTGGAGAAGCAGTGGGAGTGAGGATCCACAATCGGCACAGATCGGAATCTGCAACGCGATCGCGTAGCGTCTGCGTGGTAGAATCGTCTTTTCGTTTGGTTTCTCGCTCGATTTCGGCATAAACATCGAGGAGTTTACTGACGCAGGAACGGATTTCGCTAGCCGTTGCAGGGTTGCGGAAGGGCTCGAAGATCGCTGTAGTGGCTGTCATTTTTCCGAGGAGTCCCAAGGCGGCGATCGCCTGCGGATCTCGATTTTTAGGAACGAACAAAACATCAAGCTGTCGCACCTCCGCCGCAACATCGCGACTGGTTTCTGCCGTACCAATTGGCGACAGCAATTCTTGCAAATACTGTTTTGCAAATTGGTCGTAAATAAATCGAGTCATGCAAGCACAGACAAATAGGATGAACGCAGATGTTTGATACTGTTCATGGTTTCACCTGATAGAGTTGGACGCGATAGTGAATGCCTTTGAGTTCTTGCAAACCCATATCCTCAACGGATAACGAGAGATGATCTTTAACTGTATCGTAAACCATTTGCGAGATACAAATGCCTCCGGGATTGGCTTTACTTTGCAAACGGGCCGCAATATTAACTCCGGTTCCCAGTACGTCACCTTCACTTAAAAGTACGTCGCCAACATGAATGCCAATGCGATGTTCGAGGACTTCCGTTGCGTCTAAATTCACCGATCGCGCCGCAATGGCGGTTTGCATATCTCGGGCGCATTCAACGGCTTTTACTGCACTTTGAAAGTAGATTAACAAACCATCGCCCATATTTTTAAGAACTTGCCCCTGATAGTCTTGGCAAATCGTTTGCATGAGCCGAAAATCGCGCTTCAAACATTCGAGCATTCGCTTCTGGTTGGCGACCATTTTCTTAGTCGAGTCTACCACATCGGTAAACACAACCGCAGCCAAAGCCGATTCTTGGGGCGGGTTCTGACCTGTTTGGGTTTTGGTATCGAGACGATCTCGAAAATAAATTCGGTACAGTTCGCACAAGGGCAAAACTGCATTTCCTTGAAACTTTACCAGTCCCATGCTGCGAAGTTTGAAGGCTTCGTCGGAGGCAATTTCAATCGGTTCTTGGCTGGCAATAACCTCTTGGAAAGCAGAGGTTAACTTCCCGTCCGATTCTAAATTAGAGAGATGGCGGCGCAAGTGATTGTAATAAATTCCTTCTTCCGTCGGTGCAACTTGCAATAACTCTTCTAAACGAGTATTGTCTTTGGCAATTCGATATAATGCCATTTGCACTAAATAGGGATGTCCTCCGAGCATTTCCATGATGCGATCGCCGTCAGTATCGCTTAAGTTTACCCCATAGCGATCGACCAATTCTTGCACCTGCGATCGCGTCAGTTCTGGCAACTCGATCGGAATACCCACATTAAACGGCGACTGGTTAATATTCAGAGGAATATACACTTCTTTAGAATGGGAAATCACCAATCGTAATTTTTGCCAGATCGGTTGATTTTTGCCTTCTTCGTGCCAGGCCCGCAACAAACCAAAGAAATCGACAGCGACTTCGGGATGCTGAAAAACGCGATCGACTTCATCGAGTCCCAAAACTAAAGGCGTTTCCAAACTCGACAGTAAGTATTTCTTAAAATACTTAGTACATTTGCGATTGCTACCTAACACCCCTTTCCAATACTTCTCCAGATTTTCTTCGAGATCCAACTCTTCGGCGACGCTAGCGCAAAACCACTGCAAAAAAGAATCGAGACTGCTTAACAAGTCCGAGTCGGCCAGTTGAAAATTGAGATAGGCAGCGCGATCGCCCTGTTGGATGCTACGATGGAGAATGCGGCTCATCAGGGAACTTTTCCCCATTTGTCTGGGGGCTTTGATGCGAATTAAAGCGTTGGGTTGCGCGATCGCTTCGTAACAATCTGTTTCGATGGGGGGACGATCGATATAGAAGGGAGAGTCCAGGGGAACTTGACCTTCGGGACGTTCGAGTTTCATCATGCCGATCGGGAAAACTTGGAGTTGGTTACAGGCAGTTTATCTGTCTCCTTCCCTGCTTGTCAATTACGAGGTATGAGGAATTAGCCATGAGGTTTGCTCTTGTTTCCTAAAAAGGGACTTAAGATGGTTTTTAGAACCCCTTTCTTAAGACTCTAATAAGTTCTCAGGAATGACAATCAAAGTATTCCCCTTGCGGCCGACAACTAGAACGGTTTCTTGGGGCGAAATAACGCGATCGCCCTCGGATTTGGCACGCCAGGAGTTGCCCTCAAACATGACTCGTCCGGCTTGTCCGGGAGCAATTTCGGTAAGGGTTTCGGCTTCCAGGGGATCTTCTAAGGTTTTGGGACGCGGTTTGTTTATCCATCGCCGCACTGTTAAAATTGCTAGCAGAGAAAACACCATCCACAACAGCACTTGCAGGCCGAAATAGGGCACGAAAGCCGCGATCGCGGCCACTAAAATGGCACTGATGCCCATCGCCATCTCGACAAATGCTGTGGGAACAAACAGTTCCATCAGGCACAAAACGCAGCCTACAATTAACCACAGCCAAGCCGGGTCGATGGCGAGCAACATGGCCATGGCCCCTAAAGGTAAAATGGTGTTGGCAATCGTCAACATTTCTTAACCTTAGACGTAATGTTTGTTAACTTAAAAGTCAGATCCAAAACTTAACAATCCGGTCGAGTCGCCGGAGCGTGGGAATTCTGCTTTCATTGTAACATCTTGAGGATGGGGTATCGGCAAAATTTTGGGTTAAATTGAGTTGCGATCGCGCAACAGGTATGTATAATAGGCTAGCTCAATCTGACATTCTTCCCAGAAGAGAGGAAAGCTCGTGTTTTACCAGGTCGCGGAACGACGAATGCACGCCGTTCGTTGGGTATTGACCCTAGGCTGGCTGCTGTTAATTATTTCTTTATTTTACGATCCCCTTAGCCCCTACTTAACCCAACCGGAAAATACCTGGAGTCCCTTCGCCCTCGATCCGCGATTGTTTGACCCCGATCGCTGTGCGGAAGTGGTGACAGTGCAGGGAGAATGTATCGATCCGTCCCAAATTCGACCTTATCCCATTGGTACGGTTGTCTTTTGGAGCCTCACCATTCCCACTGGCGTAATGCTGTTGATGGTGTTCGGACACGAGTTGTGGCGGCGAATTTGTCCCCTATCTTT
>CAKZKB010000445.1 GCA_937121005.1 uncultured cyanobacterium
GCGACGGTGACGATCGCGTTTACAGCCGGGGCGATCGTCTATTTTGCCACCGTTGCGTGGACGGTATTTTCTACAGAAGAATATCCCCCCGAAGATCTAGAAGCCTTCGAGCGCGAAAATAACGATAGCGGCACGTTTGACAGTTTCAAAGAAATTTATGCTGCTTTCAGAGAAATGCCCGAAGCCATGGGCAAATTAGCTTGGGTGCAGTTCTTCTCCTGGTTTGGAATGTTCTGCGTATTTTTGTATTTTCCTCCCGCGATCGCCCGCAATATTTTTGGAGCCGTTAGCGAAAGTTCCGAACTGTATGCCGAGGGCATCGAATGGGCCGGAATTTGTATTGCTGCCTATAACGTCATCTGCACTGTCGTTGCCTTTCTTTTACCGCGCTTGGCCGATCGCATCGGTCGTAAAAATACTCACGCCTTCGGTCTGTTTTGCGGGGCGACGGGACTGGTTTCCCTGTGGTTTATCCACGATCCGTACCTGGTACTTATTTCTACAGTGGGTCTGGGAATTGCTTGGTCGAGCCTGCTGTCAATGCCCTATGCTATGCTCGTGAGTGCGGTTCCCGAAGAGCGCACTGGGGTCTATTTGGGTATCTTTAATGCCTTTATTGTCATTCCCCAAATTGTGGCCGCGTTGGGATTTGGTTGGGTGATGCAGCAATTTCTCGGGGACGATCGCTTGTTGGCTGTGGTTTGCGGCGGTATCGCCATGTTAGTTGCTGCGGTTCTCACCGGACGCATTGATGAAGGGGAAGTCGTAGATGTTAAGGAAAGTATGAATTATGAAGGATAAGTTGGGGGGATCGGTGACACTTTCGATTTTAAATGCGGTAAGGACTGTAAGGTAGGCAATGCTGGCCTTAGTATTATATCTCTTAACTCGCTTGCTGCAATTCTGCCGCATACCAGCGCCTTTCGTCGCCTTCGTCGTGACACAATACTAACCCCAAACCCTGCAAAATGTCAAGACATTCACCAATGTCGGCGGGTTTGGCTTTTTTGAATTGGGCTGTAATTTGGGCGATCGTCCATTCGTCACCTCGAGTTCGTAGCAGATCTCGCACCGCAGCGAGGCGATCTTTAAAGGGTTTGGGCCACTTCATTTGTTCGGGAGGCGCGATCGCGTCTACTTCGGCAATATCCACCCCTTCGATAACTGTTTGGGTGGCACTTTCTTCGGGGGCTTGATATTCTGGTCGCAACCAACGCACGCAACCGTTACGTTCTTCTGTGGCCCGATCGCGGTTTAATTTTACCAGGCGATCGAGGATAGTTTCTTCGAGTTGTTGGTGGTTGTCGATATCGAGAAGATCGTCCCAACCGTAGGCGAAAAATACGGCGCGATCGAGGTCGTCGTGAATTTGTTTGAGAGTGGAAACCAGGGCTTTATGGTTGAATTCCCGCTCTTTTTCCGTCAAGGGTTCCCCAGTTTTCAGCTTTTCTAGCAGGTTGTACATCCCAGTGATAGTGACATCAGGATGCTGTTTTTGGACTCGTTTGCGATGCGCGTCTAGGCGTTCTCCCAGTTCTCGGATCGATCGCTTTTGGGTTTCGGAAGCATCGGGGAAGGGGAAGGGATCGAAGCAAGTAGATTTTGGATATACGGGTCTGTCTTCTAATCTTGCACCCGACACTAACGACCATGTTACATGAATTCGACTCGACAAGATGCCGAGAAAATACGCATCTTCTAACGCAATAACAATTAATTTGTTGTCGGGAAGAATGTCACGATCTAAAAACAGAAAGACTCGGTGCTTGGCTGTTTCCACTGTTGCAATATAACGATCGAGATCCCGAATTGAAGCTCGAGTTTTGGGCATGGTTTCACCAAACAGCCACCAATTCTCGCGCCTGACCTTCCTTTTATTAACATCTCGTTCCGGTTTTACCTCTTCTAAAACTTTTTGGAATGGACGATCGTATTGAGATGCTTGAATTTCTGACAGTCCAAAAAAGTCAATGATAAATAAGTTGCGAGATTGACCAACTAAATCTTTGCCATTGCGATAAGGTTTAATGACTAGACCTAAATATTTATGCCCCCAGTCTTGCATTTCTTGTTCGCTAACAAGAAAACCCGCACCGTGTAACTTTACACCTGCACCAGTTAACAAACTATTGGCCTTGAGTTTTGCAGTGTTAGTAACATCCACTCCCGATCGCAAGTTACTAAAAATCTCTCCCGTCTGCTGCACTTCTACAACCACATTTTCCGCCGTGTCTTCCGGCGTTTCTCGGTGTTCCTCCACCACCACCGATCCAATTTGTCCCATGCTGGCAACTTTGGCATTTTTCGACTTCACCGCCGTCATCGCAATTCTCACCGCAGCCCCGCCATCGACCCAAGGATGATCTGGGATCGCGAAGAAAATCTCGATCGCGTTTTTTTGGCGTTGGTGAAACTCGATAACCGTGCGTTGTCTGGCTTGGCGAATGGAATTTGTCGTAATCAAACCGAAGCGATCGACAGCCGACGATCGTACCAACTCGGCCGCCTTGTGCCACCAATACATGACAAAATCCACCGTTTCCGGGACATCTTTATAGACGCTGCGAAGGGTTTCCGCATAGCCATCTCCCAACAGTTCTCGCATCCGGGCATTGCCTACAAATGGCGGGTTAGAAATGATATAATCTGCCTGCGGCCATTGGGTCGATCGCGGGTTAAAATACTTATAAATCGTCACCTTGTCATCGGGATCGGGTACGTTTTCTCCTGTCACTGGATGTCGCTTCGTTTTCCCACCCCACCGAGTGCGAACCTCCCCGGTTTTCGGGTCGATGTCCGGTTCTTGACGATCGTACTCTAACACGGCATCGCGATGTTCGATATTGTGATATTCTCGCAGTACGGGTTCGACGGGCGGTAAATCGCCAAAGCGCCGGAAATGCCACTGAAGATAGCCGATCCAGATGACCAGATCCGCGATCGCGGCCGCGCGAGGATTGATTTCGATGCCCAAAAACTGCGACGGGTTCACCTGGTCGAAATCGAGTTTTAGCTGTTCTTGTCCGGTAATTTCCCCCAACAGACGCAACACCTCCGACTCCAATTGTTTCATCGAGTCGAGAGTGACATACAGGAAATTTCCCGACCCGCAAGCCGGATCGAGTACCTTAACCTCTCGCAAGGTTTGCAAAAATTCATCTAACAGCGATCGCGCCTTGTTCTTCTTGGCGGTTGTCGGTTCTTTAGCGCGATCGCCCAGCAATTTCTCCACTTCTCCCTGCACTAACTTCCACTGTTCCTGTAACGGTTCTAGGACAACAGGAATAACCAACCGTTCCACATACGATCGCGGCGTATAGTGCGCCCCTAACTTGCTGCGTTCGGTCTTGTCTAGGGCGCGTTCTAACAGCGTCCCGAAGATAGCAGGTTCTACATTGCGCCAGTCTTTCTTCGCTGCGGCGAGTAAGGTTTGTAGCTGTTCGGCATTGAGATCGAAAGCTGTCGAGTCAGCAAACAAGCCGCCATTGAACCGCAACAGTTGCCCGTGAAACCCGAAAGAAGTGCCTTCGTTCATCGCTTGCCAAAGGGCCTCGACTTGCGGCTTAAACTGCTGCGGATTTTGCAGCCATCTGGTTTCTAAGGCTTCAGTAAATAAATGTTCTTTCAGCAATCCCACATCTTCGGCGAACATGGTAAAAATGCAGCGCATGAGAAAATGAGCCACCTCTTCCGCATCGAATTGTTCCTCCATGCTTTTCGACAAGACAGCCAGATCCGCAGCCACTTCTCGCGTCACCTTGGCGGCGATTTTCTCTGGGTTTTGGCATTGCGGATCGGTGAAAATATCGACAAAAAGCTGGAAAACGTCCTCTTTTCTCAAGTCGCCTAAAGGGATTTCTTGCTTGCGTTCGTAGTTGCCATAGTCTCCCGTTGCCCCTTGCCAAGACTCGCTAAACCCGCGCCACAATTCAAAATGACTTCCAATATCGCAAGTAAGAATAAAAGGCGGTTTGACGGGCAAACTGCGGGCGTAGGGAATGGCTTGATAGAACGCATCTCGCATGGCTTTGCGATAGGCATTCGTCCCTCGCTTTGCCGTTCCCTTTCCCGTTTTCGTGCCTCCTTGCTTGGCTTCGATGACAAAATGACCTTCTTTGTAAAAATCGATAAACCCCGAAGTATATTTGCCACTGGGGTGGACAATTTTAATATCCTTTTCAAAGCAGTAGCGATCGCCGGAAGGATCGCCTTTGGGGAAGGGACGATCGACCGCGATCGCGTCGCACAATTCGCTAAAAAACGCCTGATAGTTGGCGCGTTCGTTGCCTTGGGAACCGTCCCAGCGTTGTATAAATTCTTCAATGCGATGGCGATCGTCTGAGTTCATTCGAGTAACAAGGAGAGCGCTCGCTTCAAATTATATCATAATTGTTGTCGCGCGGGCGATGCCGACCCAGTTTTCTTGAAGGTCTGGGATGAAGATCGGCCCGGTGTTATCGTTGATTACGATCGCGATGGTAACATTGTTGGCTTAGAAATTCTCGATGCGTCCAAACAGATTGAAAATCCCCGCGCGATCGAGTATCTTGTTACAGAGGGACAAAACTAGCCGAAAATGGTATCCTATTTTCAGAACCGTTTGTCACGATCGCGATGGAATCCGCCGCCTGTCGCTGTTTGGTTCGGTACTTCGAGACGATTTTACTTCAAGCAGCGATGTTGATATTCTGGTTGAATTTAAACCGGAAAGCGTACCAGGTTTCTTTGGGTTAGTGGGAATGGAGGACGAGTTAAGTCAGCAGTTAGAATGGCGAGTTGATTTGCGAACTCCTGCCGAATTGAGTCCTTATTTCCGCGATCGCGTTCTCCGAGACGCACTCGAAATTTACAGCGATCGCTCTATTGATTTCTTGGGCGCACAAACCCCACCTACACTGACAGGTTAGGTGGGGTCACGCGCCTGCTACTGAGTGAGTCTTGGGTCTGAATATAACGAATTAGAGTTTCTAATGGAACTTGGGATCCGACTGAGATCGCTGTATAAGCTCGACTCCAAAAATAAGGTTTCC